>NZ_JBYTEO010000028.1:0-91699 GCF_058791355.1 Pseudomonas sp. EB271-G4-1 | reverse complement strand
TCCTACAGGAGAACGCATTCCCCTGTAGGAGCTGCCGCAGGCTGCGATCTTTTGATCTTAGTGCTTGCTGCCACCGGCACAAGTCGGCGAGGCCGGGGCCGCGTCGATTTGCGCCCACTCCTCAGGCGTGTAGGTATGCAGCGCCAAGGCATGGAACTCGCCCATCAGCTCGCCAAGCGTGCCGTAGACCTTCTGGTGGCGCTTGACCCGGTTCAAGCCTTCGAACTGCGCACTGACCACCACGGCCTTGAAGTGGGTTTGCAAACCACGGCTGTGCATGTGGCTTTCATCAAGCACCTGCAGATACTCGGGCTGTAGCAAACCCAGTGTCGATTCAATGCGTTGTTGCATGGTCATTCCCAACTCCGGCTCAAGGCTTTTTCTTGGCGGGAGCGGCGCCTTTAGGCTCCAGCTCGGCGGTCATGTCAGCCAGCAGCTTGTTGACCACAGGCACCGCGCTTTCCAGCTTGGCCTGGGTCATCTGGGCCGACTGCTGGGTCAGCTGCGGCATTTTCTCCAGGACTTTCTTGCCCAGTGGCGACTGGTAGAACGCGACCAGGTCCTTGAGCTCAGACTCGGTGAAGTTGGTGGTGTAGAGCTTGACCATGTCCGGTTTCAGCTTGTTCCAGCCAATGGCTTGGTCCAGAGCGGCGTTGGCCTTGGCCTGGTAGGTTTCCAGTACGGCTTTTTTCGATTCGGGGGCTTTGGTTTGCTGGAAGCGCTGGGCAAACATCTGCTGTACTTGCATGTACACCGGAGTACCCAGTTTGTCGGCATGCGCCAGGGTCAGGAAAGCCTCGGCACTGGCGTTGTGGCTGGCGGTATCGGCAAAAACAGGGCCGCTGGCGCAGACCAGTGCAACCGCGGTACAGATGGCACGAAGACGAGTCATCGAGTTTCCTTTTCTAGCAGGCGAGGTAAAACCCCAAGGACGTCCATTCTGCGCCTAAAAAACTCTGTCGCTCAACCCCAAGCCTTGTCGCGCCTGATTTAGAGGGGTTGAATCAGCAGATTCCAGACTGATGGAACCACGGCCGGCGATCACGGCCTAAACTGCGCAATCAGACCTACAGGAGTGTGCATGATGAGCCGAATCGAAACCGACAGCCTGGGCCAGGTGGAAGTCCCGGATGAGGCCTATTGGGGTGCTCAAACGCAACGCTCGCTGGTCAACTTCGCCATCGGCGACGAACGGATGCCGCTGGCGGTACTGCACGCCTTGGCACTGATCAAGAAAGCGGCGGCACGAGTCAACGACCGTAACGGCGATTTGCCCGCCGACATTGCCAGGCTGATCGAACAGGCGGCCGATGAAGTGCTCGACGGCGAGCATGACGATCAATTCCCGCTGGTGGTCTGGCAGACCGGCAGCGGCACCCAGAGCAACATGAACGTCAACGAAGTGATCGCCGGGCGCGCCAACGAGCTGGCCGGCAACCCACGCGGCGGCAAGTCCCCGGTGCATCCCAACGATCACGTCAACCGTTCCCAGAGTTCCAACGACTGTTTTCCCACAGCCATGCACATCGCCACCGTACAGGCGGTGCAACAACACTTGCTGCCGGCGATCAGTGAGCTGTCCGGTGGCCTGGCCGAGCTGTCAGCCCGCCACATGAAACTGGTCAAGACCGGCCGCACCCACATGATGGACGCCACCCCCATCACCTTTGGCCAGGAAGTCTCGGCGTTCATCGCCCAGCTCGACTACGCCGAACGGGCGATCCGCAGCGCGCTGCCCGCGGTCTGTGAACTGGCACAGGGCGGTACGGCGGTCGGCACCGGGCTGAACTCGCCCCACGGCTTCGGTGAAGCCATCGCCGCGGAAATTGCCGCCCTGTCCGGCTTGCCGTTCATCACCGCGCCCAACAAGTTTGCGGCCCTGGCCGGCCATGAGCCGCTGACTTCACTGTCCGGCGCGCTGAAAACCCTCGCCGTGACGCTGATGAAAATTGCCAATGACTTGCGCTTGCTGGGCTCCGGCCCGCGCGCCGGCTTCGCCGAAGTGAAACTGCCGGCCAACGAACCGGGCAGCTCGATCATGCCGGGCAAGGTCAATCCGACCCAGTGCGAAGCACTGTCGATGCTGGCCTGCCAGGTCTTGGGCAACGACGTGACCATCGGCTTCGCGGCGAGCCAGGGTCACTTGCAGCTCAATGTGTTCAAGCCGGTGATCATCCACAACCTGCTGCAATCGATCCGCTTGCTGGCCGATGGCTGCAGCAACTTCCAGCAGCACTGCATCGCCGGCCTGGAACCGGACGCGGGGAAAATGGCTGAGCATCTGGAACAAGGGTTGATGCTGGTGACAGCGTTGAACCCGCACATTGGTTATGACAAATCGGCGGAGATTGCCAAGAAGGCTTACAGCGAAGGGCTGACATTGCGTGCGGCGGCGTTGCAGCTGGGGTATCTGACCGATGAAGAGTTCGATGCCTGGGTGCGGCCGGAGAACATGTTGGAGGCCGGGGCCAAGGGTTGAGTTCTTTAGTGCCTGATAGTCCGCTTTCGCGAGCAGGCTCGCTCCCACAGATTTTGTGTCGACTGCAATATTTGTTACCGGCGCCAATCCTTGTGGGAGCGAGCCTGCTCGCGAAGAACGATAACGCGGTCTAACTGGCCGCCATCCGCACCTTGCGAGCCTTGAGCCCGGCCATCAACGAGGGCCCCAACGCCACCAATGCCGACCCCAGTACCACCAACACCGCCCCGCCGTAACCCAGGCCATTGATGGTTTCGGCGTGCACGTACTCCGGCCACCACCAGGCGGCCAGTGCCACTGCGCCAAAAGTAACCAAGGGTGTAATGGCCAGCGTCGCACTCACCCGCGACGCCTCCCAATGCGCCAGCGCCTCGGCAAAGGCGCCATAGGCGATCAGGGTGTTCATGCAGCACGCCAGCAACAGCCAACCTTGCAACGGGTTAAGCTGCAGGGCTTCCAGCGGATGCACCCAAGGCGTCAGCAACAGCCCGCAAAACAGGTAGATCACCATCATCACCTGCAACGAATTCCACACGGTCAGTAACTGCTTCTGCCCCAGCGCATAAAATGTCCAGACCGTGGAGGCCAGCAACACCAGCAGCACACCGGCGGTATAGTCGCTCAACGAGGTCAGCAACTCACTCAGGCGCTGGTTGAAAAACAGCGCAAAGCCGATCAACAACACCAACAAGCCAATCCCCTGCCCCAGGCTGAACCGCTCCTTGAACACGAACACACTGGCGATCAGCAACATGATCGGTCCCATCTGCACCACCAGTTGCGCGGTGCCTGGGCTGAGCAGGTTCAACCCCATCAGGTACAGCACGTAGTTGCCCACCAGGCCAAGCACTGCCATCAGCACCAGCCAGCCGCCCCGTGGCCCGAGCGCTTTGCGGCTCGGCAGGCGCCCGGTCGCCGCGAGGTAAATGAACAGGCAGCCACCGGACACCATCAGGCGAAACCAGGTCACCGTGACCGGGTCCATCACCAGCAGCACCTGCTTGAGTTTGATCGGCAGGACTCCCCACAACAGCGCGGTCAGCAAGGCCAGCAACAGCCCATAAACCCAGCGACCCGATGAAATGTGCATGCGAACCCCAATCCGGAAAACAAGTCGCACCATTCTAGGCGCTGTGCCGCGCCGCACACAGGGACAGTTACCGCTTGGCCGCGAATGAAACTGTGCAGGTCGCTACATGCCGCTGGCCGGTCGAGCAGGCGGCTAACGCACCGCCTCGAACAACCCGGTAGCCCCCATCCCACCGCCTACGCACATGGTGACGACGCCGTAGCGCAGATTGCGCCGCTGCAACTCGCGAACGATATGCCCGACCTGACGCGAACCGGTCATGCCGAATGGGTGGCCAATGGAGATCGAGCCGCCATTGACGTTGTACCTGTCATTATCGATCTCCAGCCGATTGCGCGCGTACAGGCACTGCGAGGCGAATGCTTCGTTGAGTTCCCACAAATCGATGTCACCCAGGTGCAAGCCCTTGGCCTTCAGCAGTTTGGGCACCGAGAACACCGGGCCGATGCCCATCTCGTCCGGTTCGCAACCGGCCACGGTGAATCCGCGGAAGAACGCCTTGGGCTGCAAGCCCAGCGCCAGGGCTTTTTCCAGGCTCATCACCAGGGTCATGGAGGCACCGTCGGACAACTGCGAGGAGTTACCGGCGGTGACCGAGCCGTCTTCGAGGAAGACCGGCTTCAACCCGGCCAGGCTTTGCAGGGTGGTATCGGGACGGTTGCAGTCATCGTGATCCACGACCCCTTCAAGAATCTGCACTTCGCCTGTGGCCTTGTCTTCAACCCGGTACTTCACCGCCATTGGCACGATTTCATCGTCGAACAACCCCGCCGCCTGTGCCTGGGCTGTGCGCTGCTGGCTTTGCAGGGCGTACAAGTCCTGTTCTTCACGGCTGACGTTGTAACGTCGAGCGACGATTTCGGCGGTCTGGCCCATCGGAAAGTAGATGCCCGGCACCTGCTCCTTGAGCAGCGGATTGATCAGGTGATCGGTGTTGATGCTTTTCATCGTCAGGCTGATGGATTCGACGCCACCGGCAACGATGATGTCGCTGCAACCGGAGGCGATCTGGTTGGCGGCAATGGCGATCGCCTGCAAGCCCGAGGAGCAGAAGCGGTTGAGGGTCATGCCGGCGACGCCGATGCCCAGGCGCGACAATACCGCGACGTTACGCCCGATGTTATAGCCCTGTGAACCTTCGTTGGAGCCAGCACCGACGATGCAGTCCTCGACACTGGCCGGATCGATGCCAGTGCGCGCCAGCAAGGCGTCGACACAATGCGCCGCCATGTCATCGGGACGGGTCATGTTGAACTTGCCGCGAAAGGATTTGGCCAGGCCGGTCCGCACGCTGTCGACGATCACCACTTCACGCATGGCATACCTCATTGTTGTTGTCGGTTGAGAGTGGATCGAGCATAAGCCCACCCAATAACCGACCGCGACAATCATTCACCTCGCGTATGCGCAACCATCGCCTGACTACTTGCCCTTGCGCTTGCCCGATTTTTCGAACGCCTCTTCCAGGGCGTGGTTGATGGTGCGCAACACCTTGACCCGCGCCCAGCGCTTGTCATTGGCCTCCACCAGCGTCCAGGGCGAGATCTCGGTGCTGGTGCGGTCGACCATGTCGCCGACGGCGGCGCGATAGTCGTCCCACTTTTCACGGTTGCGCCAGTCGTCCTCAGTGATCTTGAAGCGTTTGAACGGAATCTCTTCACGCTCCTGAAAACGCTCCAGTTGCGTCTGCTTGTCGATGGCCAGCCAGAACTTGACCACAATCACCCCGGCGTCGCTCAGTTGCTCCTCAAAGTCGTTGATTTCACCGTAGGCACGCAGCCAGTCCGCTTGGGAGCAGAATCCTTCGACGCGTTCCACCAACACCCGGCCGTACCAGGAACGGTCGAACACGGTGAATTTGCCCCGGGCAGGAACATGCCGCCAAAAACGCCAGAGATACGGCTGCGCCCGTTCCTCTTCGGTGGGCGCGGCAATCGGCACGATATTGTATTGGCGCGGGTCCAGGGCCGCAGCCACGCGGCGAATCGCCCCACCCTTGCCCGCCGCGTCATTGCCTTCGAACACTGCCATCAATGCGTGTCGGCGCATGCGTTTGTCCCGCATCAAGCCGGAGAACCTGGCCTGCTCGGTAATCAGTTGCTCTTCATAATCGCCCTTGGCCAACTGCAAGGTCAGATCAAGGCTGTCCAGCAGGCTCAATTGATCAACGCTGGGAAACACAGGCGCGACGTTGACTTTTTCCGGGTGGATTTGCGGTCGTTTCAGGGCGTTCTGCAAGCCTTCGAGCAAAATCTTCCCCACCACCAGGCTGCGATAATGCGCATCCTTTCCGGCGATCACATGCCACGGTGCATAGTCGCGGCTGGTGCGCCGCAAGATGCGCTCGCCGTATTTCACGAAGCGATCGTAGGTTTCGGACTGCTGCCAGTCCAGCGGGCTGATGCGCCAGCTGTGCAGCGGGTCGTCGGCCAACGCCTTGAGGCGTGCCTTCATTTGTTTCTTGGAGAGGTGGAACCAGAATTTGAAGATCAATGCGCCTTCGTCGCAAAGCATTTTTTCCAGGCGTTCGGCGCCGTTGATGCCTTGATCGAACCTGGGGTCCTTGATCACGCCGTGAACCCTGGCCTGCAGCATCTGGCTGTACCAGTTGCCGAAGAAAATGCCCATGCGGCCCTGGGCCGGAAGCATCCGCCAATAGCGCCAGGCCGGTGGCCGCGCAAGCTCCTCGTCAGTTTGCTGATCGAAGGTGCGGACCTCGATCAGGCGCGGGTCCATCCATTCATTGAGCAACTTGACCGTCTCGCCCTTGCCGGCGCCTTCGATGCCGTTGATCAGGATGATCACCGGAAACCGGCTCTGCTGGCGCAGTTCGAATTGCGCTTCAAGCAAGGCTTCACGCAAGGCCGGCACTTCGGCGTCGAAAGTTTCTTTATCAATGGCGTGATCGATTTCAGCGGATTCGAACATGAGCGGCTCCCTGGCAGATGTGAGCAAGACTAGTGGATTGAGCTCTCCTGCGGGGGAGAAATCCCATTTTCATCGCATGGGTGATTGCAGGTCTTGCCATGGATCATGCCCCCTGCCGCGATCGGATAGAATGGCGACCTTGCCGTTACCGAGCCTGCCATGAAACCTGTAATGCCCCACGCCCAGATCGACTGGGACGAACAAGGGCTCCCGCGCTCGCGGGTGTTCGACGATGTGTATTTTTCCGACCTTTCAGGGCTGGACGAAACCCGCTACGTGTTCCTGGAACAGAATGCCTTGGGGGAGCGTTTCGCGGCGCTTCCAGCGGGCGGTCGATTGGTGATTGGCGAAACCGGGTTCGGTACCGGATTGAATTTCTTGTGCGCCTGGCAGTTGTTCGAGCAGCACGCTGCGGCCGGTGCACGGTTGCATTTTGTCAGTGTCGAAAAGTACCCGCTGAGTCTTGCCGACCTGCAACGAGCGCTGGCGTTGTGGCCGGAACTCAAGCCGTTGGCCGATCAACTGCTGGCGCAATACAGGGCGATCCACCAGGGCTTCCAGCGCCTGGTCCTGGATAACGGCCGCGTCACGCTCACCTTGCTGATTGGCGATGCACTGGCGTTGCTACCGCAATTGGACGCGCAGATCGACGCCTGGTTTCTCGACGGCTTCGCCCCGGCGAAAAACCCCGACATGTGGACCGCCGAACTGTTTGCCGAGTTGGCCCGACTGGCGGCGCCCGGTTCAACCATCAGCACCTTCACCAGCACGGGTTGGGTGCGTCGCCTGTTGAATGCCGCCGGGTTCAAGATGAAACGAACACCTGGCATCGGCCACAAATGGGAAATCCTGCGCGGCACCTACCTCGGCTGGCCTGCGGAAAACCCGGCACCCGCTGCGGCGAAACCCTGGTTTGCCCGACCGGCCTCGCTAACCTTTGAACGTCGCGCGCTGGTGATCGGTGCCGGGTTGGCCGGTTGTGCCACGGCCGCCAGCCTCGCTGCTCGCGGCTGGCAGGTGAGTCTGCTGGAGCGTCACGATGCGCTGGCGCAGGAAGCCTCGGGCAATCCCCAGGGCGTGCTGTACCTCAAGCTTTCCGCCCACGGCACAGCGCTGTCGCAATTGATTGTCAGCGGCTTCGGTTACACCCGGCGCTTGCTTGAGCATTTGCAACGGGGCGTTGACTGGGACGATTGCGGCGTCTTGCAACTGGCCTTCAATGCCAAGGAAACCGAGCGTCAGGCGCAATTGGCGACGGCGTTCCCCAGTGACTTACTGCACACACTCGATCAGGCACACGCCGAGGCTCGCGCCGGTATCGCACTGCCATCGGGGGGCCTGTTTTACCCCGAAGGCGGTTGGGTACACCCGCCTGCGCTGTGCCAATGGCAGGCTGGGCAATCGAACGTTGAACTGCTAACCCATCACGATGTGCTGGAGCTGCGCCGCGTGGACGGCGGTTGGCAAGCGTGGGATGGCGACAGCTTGTTGGCCGACGCACCCACCGTGGTGCTGGCCGGTGCCGCCGAGATCAAGCGATTCACCTACAGCAGCGAGTTGCCGCTCAAACGCATTCGCGGACAAATCACCCGTTTGCCCCAAACGACCGAAAGCCGGACGCTGAATACCGTGGTGTGCGCCGAAGGCTATATCGCGCCGGCACGCCTGGGCGAACACACGCTGGGGGCGAGTTTCGATTTCAACAGCGACGACCTGACCCCGACCACTGCCGAGCATTTGGGTAACTTGCAGATGCTCGAAGAAATCTCGCTGGATCTGGTCGCTCGGCTCGGTGCGCACACCTTGCAAGCCGATGAACTTGAAGGTCGTGCAGCGTTTCGCTGTACCAGCCCGGATTACCTGCCGATTGTCGGGCCACTGGCCGACAGCCAGGCATTCGCCGACGCCTACAGCGCCTTGAGCAAGGATGCCCGACAAACCCCGGACATCCCTTGCCCCTGGCTGGATGGCTTGTACGTCAATAGCGGCCACGGATCGCGAGGATTGATCACAGCGCCACTGTCAGGCGAATTGATCGCCGCGTGGCTGGATAACGAACCGCTGCCATTGCCCAGGACCGTCGCCGAGGCTTGCCATCCGAACCGTTTCGCCTTGCGCCGATTGATTCGAGGCAAGGCGTAAAGCGATCAATCCAGCGCAAAGCAAGTCCTTGACTCGTCAGCTTCCATGGCCGCCTCGGTCAGACGCTTCAACAAAGCGGCCTCGGCGTTGTGCAACTCATCGGCGATGCCGTCCACTGTGGCGCGATAATCCGCACCCAGCGTTGCCTCGTTTTCAAAGGCCGTTTCCATCCGCACGTGAAAGGGGGCGGTCAGGTCGGTGAATTGTTTGCCATGTTGCTGTCGCAAAAAGTCGCTCCAGAACGTACGGCCAGTGATATAGGTCGATAGCTCAGGTGAAATTTCCGCGGCAAGGACTTTGTTGTAGGCCAACTCCAGGTCATTTGCCTTGACGCCACTGAGCGATGCATAACGCATGTGCTGGGGCTGGCCGACCAGGTCAAGCCTGTCGGCCAGGCCGGTGCGATAAGCCAACTCCACTTCCACCGCATCGAGTGCTGGATTGACCTGGGACTTTTCCCGAGCAATTCTGGAAAGGTAATCCAGGCGAAACAGACTTCGCCCGAGTCTCAATAACCGAGCGGCCTGATCATGGGCGTTGGCGGACAGCCGAACCACCCTGTCAATTTCGACAGCGACCTCGAGATTACTGAAGATCGTCGCCGCGTCATCAGCGCAATGGGCCTTGACTGCCATTGACAGCAATTGAGTACGTAATGCCGAGTGAGCCTGGGTCGCCTCAATGACACTCCAGACCCGCCGGGTCATGTCTTCATTCACATAACGGCTATCGGCCGAATTTCCAACTTCTGCCAGCAACTCAAAGAATGCTTTCGATCCGGGTTCGTGCTTCAACGCCAGCCATGCACGATTACGACTGGCATAGGTCTCTTCAACCAGTTTGGGCATCCAAAGGTCTCGAGCCCTTTGATCATTGAGCACCGCGTTATCGTTTGGCAGCAGCCCCATCCCGATGCCCGTACGAACATGATAGGCCGCAAGCCTTGTTCGGCTAGACGCGGATACAGGGTTATGGCGCAAGTTGATCGCCAGGGCGAATCGCTGAGGGAGTTGAAACAGCAACTCCGGCAGTTCCCGAATCAGGTTTCCCCGCAGGTCCACAAAGTCCAGATACGGCAAACGGGAAAGTCCGACAGGCAATTCCGTCGCATGAGTATCGCGCAGTAACAGCTCTTTCAGGTTCAGCATTTTGCTGATGTCAATCGTGGCCCCCAGGCGATTGCCATTGAGCCCCAACGCACGCAAATTGCGCATGTCCGCCAGTTTGCGCAAGGTGTGTTCGGTCAGCTGTATCTGATTATCCTCCAGGCTCAAATGCCTGAGATCGGGCATGTGCGACAGCACTTCAGGCAATCGTGTGAGCTTATTGCGGTCCAGTTTCAGAGTGACCAGCTTTTTAAAAGGCTTGAGGAAGTACGCCAACTCATCGCCAGCCTGCATGTCCTTGACGGAAAGACTGCGCACATGGGCGACATCTTGCTCGGTCAGCGTCGGCAATGGGCCTACAAAGTTGCGCTCCAGCGTGAGCGTTGTAGAACCCTGAGTGGACCATGCTATCCGGCGCCAGCATCGTTCGATGGCATTGGCCACCTGTCGACGGCTGACACGGATGTCGTTGAGCTGCCCCGGCAGTTTCTTCATTGCCACTTCATCGTCACGCCAGGTGTGCAGCACATCGAGCAGTTTTTTCAGTTGCAGCTCCAGCGCCTTGATTCGATTCACCCGCTGCAGCTGGGTAGTGCCGGCGCTGTCGAGAAACACCGAAGCCTGGGCATCGGAGAACAGTGGATAAAGCTTTTTGACTTTACGAATCAAGGCCCTTGCATAAGTGCCCGCAGCGGGAGGATCTGCCAGTACACAGGCAGCCAGGTGTTTGGGAGTATCACTGCGCTCTCCCCGTAACACGCGCCCGGTACGCGCCGGATCGCCGGCGCCGGCCTTCGACAGTCTTGAACGAAGAGCACGGACGTCCTGCACACCATCGCCCGTGAGCCCCATGCGAGTGCGCTGGGTGGCTGGCAAAGCGTCAAGTATCGACGTAACCAGCGTGTCGCTCATCAACGTGGAGGAAAAATTGCCATTGGTTTGAGTGACCTGGTAGCCGGTGGGCGTCTTTACAATGATACCGAGCGACTGTGCATCCACTGCACCGACGCTGTCCAGCAAGGTGCCGGTTGCTCGCCCCTGTCGCACTTCAAGCCGACAGCTTTCATCCCAGCCGTGCACCCTTTCCATCAGCCAGAGCGTCAGTCTGTTGGTATCGGCATTGGCCAAATGCGGCAGGTGCAACCCGGTGAGCGCACGGTCCTGCCTGAGCAGTGCCTGTGCCTCGCTGACCTGCCCCGCGAGATCCATGCCGAGGATCTTGCGGTCGCGCAGAAAGCTGCGATCGTTGCCAGAGGCGTTATCCAGCAATTCCTGGCGCACGCGAACGGGAAGGTCTGCGGCGTGTTCACCCAGCGTCGCAACGTCACCGGTGGCGGTGCCGTCCCAGGCTTTATAGAGCCAGTCAAACAGCGGTTGGCGATTACTCTTGAGGCTCGTCGCGATCTTCTTCGCCAACAGCTGCGATTTCGATTCCGTGGTTGTGCTTGCGATGATGCCCTGCACCTCTGCCGGATAGAGACCACCGATGACTTTGTCGAGCAGTTTCCCAGACTCCAGATCCGACTGATAAACAAGCACACTGTTGACGTTTTCATCCTCGTGTGGCCCTGTCTCGGGGAAGCGGGACACTACCGGGTCCGCCTCGTCGCGCACTTCGATGAAGCGTTCCGCCGGCCAGCCTGGCAACCTCGGCAGTGTATGCAGTTGCTCCTGGATGAAGTCCTTGTTTGCGCTCTCTCCCCCTTCCATTGCCGTGACCATCGCAGTGATGCGCCGGTCAATCCTGAAGCGCTCGACACAGACCTTCAGCCGCTGCGGTAACTTGAGGTTGCTTTGATGAAGCTGGTGCAACGTGTCAGGCGTCATGTCGATGATGTCGGCAATCGCTTCCAGATCACTGCCCAGATCACTCAGGCGCGGATCCGTGCGCCCCAATGCATAAGCACCGTCGTGCCACTCGTGCGCGTGCTCATGAACATGCCGCCAGCCCCCTTCCACATTTCGCTCGACGGCAGGCGCGAATGCGTCGGTGCGCACAGGATGATTGAGCGTCCATGCCGATCCGGCGGCGTTGCGGGTGGCTCGATAAGGAACTCCCTCGATGACGATCGACGTCTGCCCGGCATGCCGGTAGAGGCCTTGCACATCAGGTTGCGCGCCGATTGGCAGAGTCGTGGTCTGTTCATAGGTGTCGAGGTTGGGCTTCCACAATCTGGCTCGACCATCAGCGCAAGTGACGGCCTCGAAACCGTCGAAGAATGCTCCCTGCTCCTTTACGCCCTTACCGATAGTGGTCGCGATAATTTTCCCGCCGACGGCAAACGCTGCCAACTGCGCGACGTTTTCCACAACGCTCAGCAAATGGGACAAAGCAGCGGTCCGCTCTCCGTGCGTCCACTCAACCACGCCTTCATACACTTCACTGATGATGTCGACGACAGCCGTAGCCAGCATGAACTGGCCGATCACCGGTACAAAAAAAGCGGCTGCGTTCAACAGCAGAAGACCACCATCGAGCAATGCCTGAAGGTTTTTTTCCCGCTCTTGCTCATCGACGTCTGCAGTCGGCACCGCAAGCATTCGTGCATTTTTTTGAGTCGTACTGACAAAAGTGCTGAAGAAAAAATCACCAAGGCAAGTGTCGCCAGGCGCGGCAACGAGTGTGCCCAGGGTCTTATCCTTGTCAAACTCGGTAAAAAAACCGGTTTTATCCTGGCCATGCAGGTACTGCTCGGCGAAAGACTTTCTGTAGCTTTTGCTTTGCAAGTGGAGGGTCAGGTAGACCTTGAAGTCATCCAGCGAAGCGTATTCATACAGCGGTCGTCGGGGTTCGTTCGGCATGTAAACCACACACCGGGCCTTCGGCTCGGTATCGATGGAGACTTTGCTGAAGACCAGTGCCCCACAGATGCAGGCGTCATGAATCATCAAGCCCTGCCACTGCACAGGCCCACTATCGAATAGCACGCCGCTGGCTTGAGCTGCCGGGAGATCCTGATCGATCACACTCAGCAGCATCGTGTAGGCAGCGGCAGTGATGTCCTTTTTCAGGGAGGCCATGTGCAGGGCGACGCGCATATCCAGCATCTTCAGCCGCCGGATATCCGCGATGCTGGGCCGATCATCGGCAGGCGCATCATTGGCGGGTCTGGGCGGCAAGGCCAAAGCCTGGTCAATATGGCGCTGATAGCGGGCGCCCAGGTCGAGCTCACGCGACAGGGCGGCGAATTTTACAGGGATGATTTCAGCGCCTGATTGGGCTTGTTCATTGATGCGTATAACCGAGTCCGCTGAAAAACCGCCGCTCGTGGCTTCCTTAGCCGTAAAGTTTTCCATGGCGGCCTGAAGCAAGCTGCGTGATGTGGTGGTTACTCGACCAGCGGATCCGAAGACGGGGAGCACGCCTGTGGACGTGTACAGTGTTTTCGTAATGTCCAGCATGTCCCGCTCGACGTCGAAATCGACCGTCCATTTACCCTTGAGGAATGCGGTCAGTTGCTCTTTGCAGAATTCGTCCAGAGGCTTGAGCTTTTTGAGCGCCTCCGTGACCTTGCCCTGGGTCACAAAAGACTGCTCGAACGCCGCCTTCAAAGCCTGCACCACGCTCAAATCCGCGGTCGCCAACCAAGGGGCGATAGACGCTTGCAGCACTTGCGCCTTGTCCAGGTCGCCCGTGTGTTCCAACAAGGCTTCGAGACGTTGTGCCGATGTCAGTGGCACCGCCACGGGGGCGGGTTTGGAAGTCGTAGCCTGCATGAGCAATATCCTTATTGCGTTAAAAGACGCTCAGTTTAGGAAGCACCGCAGGCAATTGATAATTCGAATACCGGGTTGGATCGCCCCCCATCCAAGCAGCTACTTCTATGCATCCCATCAATAGTTACCGCCACGGCCAAGAGCGTTTCTGCCGTGCCTGCCATTCGTCCCGCAATTCCTTCTTATAACTTATCGTTCTAAAACTCCCACAAGCGAGGCGGGTCAGTTTCTGAGTACCTGCCCTTCTGGCATGGTGCGGATTGACCCTCCCCAACGGAAAAACCGGTAAGGAATTTATGTGCGGATTAGCTGGCGAGTTACGTTTTGACAATCAACCTGCAGACCTTGCAGCCATTGAGCGAATCACCCATCACCTGGCGCCTCGAGGCCCTGACGCCTGGGGTTTTCATAGCCAAGGGCCGATTGCCCTGGGCCATCGTCGCCTGAAAATCATGGACCTGTCGGACGGCTCGGCACAGCCGATGATCGATACCCAACTGGGCCTTTCCCTGGCCTTCAACGGCGCGATCTACAACTTCCCGGAGCTGCGAAGCGAACTCGAAAACCTCGGTTATGCCTTCTATTCCGGCGGCGACACCGAAGTGTTGCTCAAGGGCTACCACGCCTGGGGCGAAGCGCTGTTGCCCAAGCTCAACGGCATGTTTGCCTTCGCTATCTGGGAACGCGACGCCAAGCGCCTGTTCATCGCCCGTGACCGTCTCGGTGTGAAGCCGCTGTACCTGTCGCGCACCGGCCAGCGCCTGCGCTTCGCTTCGGCTTTGCCAGCGCTGCTCAAGGGCGGCGACATTAACCCGATTCTCGATCCGGTGGCCCTGAATCATTATCTGAATTTCCATGCCGTGGTCCCAGCGCCACGCACTCTGCTGGCCGGCATCGAAAAACTGCCACCGGCGACCTGGATGCGCATTGACGCGGATGGCCGAACCGAACAGAAAACCTGGTGGACCCTGCCCTACGGCCCACGTGCCGACGAGATCAATCTGACGCTCGAGGACTGGCGTGACCGCGTACTCGACAGCACCCGCGATGCGGTGGCGATTCGTCAACGGGCGGCGGTGGATGTTGGCGTGCTGCTGTCGGGTGGTGTCGATTCGAGCATGCTCGTCGGCCTGTTGCGTGAAGTCGGTGTGGAAAACCTGTCGACCTTCTCCATCGGCTTCCAGGATGCCGGTGGCGAGCGCGGTGACGAGTTCCAGTATTCGGACTTGATCGCCAGGCATTACGGCACCCAACACCATCAATTGCGCATCGACGAAAAAGAGATCATCGAGCAACTGCCCGCCGCCTTCCGCGCGATGAGCGAGCCGATGGTCAGTCATGACTGCATCGCTTTCTATCTGTTATCGCGCGAAGTGGCCAAGCATTGCAAAGTGGTGCAAAGCGGCCAGGGTGCGGACGAACTGTTCGCCGGGTATCACTGGTATCCGCAAGTGGATGGCGCAGCCAATCCCTACACGGCGTATCGCGATGCGTTCTTCGACCGCAGCTACGAGGACTACGCCGCCACCGTCCAGCCGAAATGGCTGACCGCGAATGACGCCGCTGGTGACTTCGTGAAGGAACATTTCGCACAACCCGGCGCCGATGCATCGGTGGACAAGGCCTTGCGTCTGGACAGCACGGTGATGCTGGTGGATGACCCGGTCAAACGCGTCGACAACATGACCATGGCCTGGGGCCTGGAGGCGCGCACGCCGTTTCTCGACTATCGCCTGGTGGAATTGTCAGCCCGGGTGCCGGGCAAATTCAAACTGCCTGACGGAGGCAAGCAAGTCCTGAAGGAAGCGGCGCGCCTGGTCATTCCAAGCGAAGTCATCGACCGCAAAAAAGGTTACTTCCCGGTGCCGGGTCTCAAGCATTTGCAGGGTGACACGCTGAACTGGGTACGTGAATTGCTGCTGGATCCGAGCCAGGATCGTGGCCTGTTCAACCCGGCGATGCTCGACCGCTTGCTGACGGACCCACAAGGCCAATTGACTCCGTTGCGCGGCTCCAAGCTGTGGCAATTGGCGGCGCTGAACCTGTGGCTCAGTGAACAAGGAATCTGATCGATGAAACCTCAAGCCACGGCGTATAACCAACGCTTGTTACGCGGTCAGGCGCCTTCTTACGAACGCTTGCAGGCACGCCTGGCCGAAGACGGCAGTGAACTCAGTACTGCGCCGATTGCCGTGCATTGCGGCTGGGGCCGGTTGTTGATCGGCCATACGTTCCCCGACCCGACGAGCCTTGCCCAGGCGTTGCTCAATGAACGACCGGGTGAGCGCGACATCGCCCTGTATGTCGCCGCGCCCCAGCAAGTACTGGGGCTGGAGCCGGCCCAGTTGTTTCTCGACCCCTCCGATACTTTGCGGTTGTGGTTCAGCGATTACCGTCAGGCGACCCGCGTGTTTCGCGGCTTTCGCATTCGTCGCGCGCAAGGCGATGCCGACTGGCAGGCGATCAACCAGCTGTATCAGGCACGCGGCATGTTGCCGATCGATGCCAGCTTGCTGACCCCCCGTCATCTGGGCGGCCCGGTGTACTGGCTGGCCGAGGACGAGGACAGCGGCGCAGTCATCGGCAGCGTCATGGGCCTCAATCATCACAAGGCGTTCAACGATCCGGAACACGGCAGCAGCCTCTGGTGCCTGGCCGTCGATCCGCACTGTTCGCGGCCCGGTGTCGGTGAGGTGCTGGTGCGGCATCTGATTGAACACTTCATGAGCCGTGGGCTGAGTTACCTGGACTTGTCCGTGCTGCACGACAATCGCCAGGCCAAAAATCTTTACGCCAAGCTCGGTTTTCGCAACCTGTCGACCTTTGCGATCAAGCGCAAGAACGGCATTAACCAGCCGTTGTTTCTCGGTCCCGGCCCTGAAGCCAAGTTCAACCCCTACGCGCGGATCATCGTCGAGGAAGCCCATCGTCGCGGCATCGATGTGCAGGTCGATGATGCCGCGGCGGGGATGTTTACCCTCAGCCACGGCGGACGGCGGGTACGTTGCCGCGAGTCACTGACCGACCTGACCAGTGCCATCAGCATGAGCCTGTGCCAGGACAAGAGCCTGACCCATAAAGCGCTCACGGCGGCAGGCCTGAACCTGCCCGCGCAGCAACTGGCGGGTAACGCCGATGACAACCTGGCGTTTCTCGACGAACACCAGCGAGTGGTGGTCAAGCCACTGGACGGTGAACAGGGGCAAGGCGTGGCGGTGGATCTGCAGACCATCGAAGAGGTCCAGAACGCCATCGAAGCCGCCCGTCAGTACGACAGTCGCGTGCTGCTGGAAAGCTTCCATGAAGGTCTCGACCTGCGAATTCTGGTGATCGGCTTTGAAGTGGTCGCTGCGGCGATTCGACGGCCCGCCGAGGTGGTGGGCGATGGCCAGCACTCCATCGGCGCGCTGATCGAAGCCCAGAGTCGACGGCGCCAGGCGGCTACAGGCGGCGAAAGCAAGATCCCGCAGGACCCTGAGACCGAGCGCACCGTGCAGGCAGCGGGCTACGACTACGACAGCATACTGCCGCCGGGCGAGCACCTTTTCGTGCGGCGCACGGCAAATCTTCATACCGGTGGGATTCTCGAAGATGTCACCTCGATTCTTCATCCCACGTTGGTGGACGCCGCGGTGCGCGCGGCGCGGGCGCTGGATATTCCCGTGGTCGGACTCGACCTGATGGTGTCTGCCGCCGATCAACCGCAGTACGTATTCATAGAAGCCAACGAGCGCGCCGGACTGGCCAACCATGAACCGCAGCCGACGGCCGAGCGGTTTGTAGACCTGTTGTTTCCGCACAGTCAGCCGGCCGTGTAGCGCCCGATCGTTGCCATGCTCTGTGTGGCAATGCAGCCCGGGACGCACCGCGTCCCTCAAGAGCCGAACGCAGAGCGTCCGTTGATTCATTCCTTTGCTGCGCGTGAAAACGATCCCTCAACTCATCAGGAGTTTCCATGACCCGCCAATACCCGGAACCAGACCTGACCTACCTGCAGAAAGTCCTGCTGGAAATGCTCGCCATTCCCAGCCCCACCGGCTTCACCGACACCATCGTGCGCTATGTCGCCGAACGGCTCGAAGAGCTGGGCATTCCCTTCGAGATGACACGTCGCGGCACCATCCGCGCCACCCTCAAGGGCAAGAAAAACAGCCCGGACCGCGCCGTTTCCGCGCACCTGGACACCATTGGCGCCGCCGTGCGCGCCATCAAGGACAACGGCCGCCTGACGCTGGCCCCCGTGGGTTGCTGGTCCAGCCGTTTTGCCGAAGGCAGCCGCGTCAGCCTGTTTACCGACAACGGCGTGATCCGTGGCAGCGTGTTGCCGCTAATGGCCTCCGGGCACGCCTTCAACACCGCCGTGGATGAAATGCCAATCAGCTGGGACCACATCGAATTGCGCCTGGACGCTTATTGCGCGACCCGCGCCGATTGTGACTCGCTGGGCATCAGCGTCGGTGATTTTGTCGCCTTCGACCCGTTGCCGGAGTTCACCGAAAGTGGCCACATCAGTGCCCGCCACCTGGACGACAAGGCTGGTGTCGCGGCGCTGCTGGCCGCATTGAAAGCGATCGTCGACAGCGGCGAAGAGCTGGCGATCGACTGTCATCCACTGTTCACCATCACCGAGGAAACCGGCAGTGGCGCCGCGGCGGCGTTGCCTTGGGACGTCAGTGAATTCGTTGGCATCGACATCGCGCCCGTCGCTCCCGGCCAGCACTCCAGCGAACACGCGGTAAGCATTGCGATGCAGGATTCCGGCGGGCCGTACGACTATCACTTGTCGCGCCACCTGCTGCGCCTCGCCAGTGACAACGAGTTGCCCGTACGCCGCGACCTGTTCCGCTACTACTTCAGCGACGCTCACTCGGCGGTCACCGCCGGCCATGACATCCGCACCGCCCTGCTCGCCTTTGGCTGCGACGCCACCCACGGCTACGAACGCACCCACATCGACAGTCTCGCCGCCCTCAGCCGCCTGCTCGGCGCCTACATCCTCAGCCCACCGGTGTTCGCCAGCGACGCGCAGCCGGCCAAAGGCTCGCTGGACCGGTTCAGTCACCAGATCGAACACGAGACGCAGATGGAAAGCGATACGCGAGTGCCGTCGGTGGATAGCCTGGTGGGCCAACGCAGCGACATCTAACGAAATGCGATCCAGTAGGAGCTGCCGCAGGCTGCGATCTTTTGATCTTAAAAAACAAAGATCAAAAGATCGCAGCCTGCGGCAGCTCCTACTGGTGATGTGGTCATAACCGCCGTAGCATCTCGTCATTGATTTGACCGAGGTGCCTATGCTGATTCCACACGACCAACTTGAAGTCGATACCCTGACCCGCCTGATCGAAGATTTCGTGACCCGAGACGGCACCGACAATGGCGATGACACGCCGCTGGAGACCCGTGTATTGCGTGTTCGCCAGGCATTGATCAAGGGCCAGGCCCTGATTGTCTTCGATCCGGAGAGCGAGCAGTGCCAGCTGATGCTCAAGCATGACGTGCCCAAGCATTTATTCGACTGATTTTTTGTCTCGCGAAAGCTTGCGCTGGATTCGCTCGTAGATCTCGCTGCGGTGCACATTGACATGGTTCGGGGCTTCGATGCCGAAGCGCACGTTACCGCCATTGACGGCAATAATGCGCACTGAAATGGTGTCACCGATGGAAATCATCTCGCCGACTACACGACTTAGTACAAGCATGGCTTTGGTCCTTCAGGGTTACCGGGCCTTGAAGATGCCCGGTGCACGACGGGCCTACAAGACAGCCACGGTAATCCAGACCAAACCTACAGCCACGCGGCTGCCTTGCTGAAGGAAATGCCTGACACGCCGCCTTAATCAAGGGCCGCTACGTCAGGAGGCCGAGAAGCGCGGGCCGAACAGGATAACGCTTGCCCCGATCACGCACAGTGCCACGCCTAGCCAGTCGGAACCCAGTGGACGAATCCGCTCGACCACCGCCAGCCAACCAATCGAAGCAATGATGTAGATACCGCCGTAAGCGGCATAGGCACGGCCTGCATAAGTCGCCTCGATGCGCGTCAGCAACAACGCGAACAACGTCAGGCTGAGTAACGCTGGCACCACCCACAAGGCACTTTTACCCTGGCGCAGCCACATCCAGAAGGCGAAGCAACCGGCGATTTCGAACAACGCGGCGAGGAAAAACCACAGGTAATTGAGCATGCGAACGTCTCGCGAGGATGGCCGATGGCGGCCACCCTAACGAGGCTGTCGTGTGCGGGCAAGTTCAGTTTGCGGATTGCTTGGCCTTGGCGCGCATCTTGTCGGCCATCAGGGTCATTTCGTTGTAGAGCAGTTGCGGGTTCTTCTGCTTGAGCGCCCAGGCCTGGCGGCCCTGTTCGTGGGGCAGGATCATGAACTCGCCGACAGCGACCTGCTGAAAGATGTAATCGGCAATATCGGTGGCACTGATGGGCGAGCTTTCCAGCAACTTGCCAACCTGGGCTTTCATGGCCGGCGTCGGGCCGCGGAAGGAGTCCAGCAGATTGGTCTGGAAAAACGACGGGCAAACCACATGCACGCCGACTTCCTGATGCGCGAGTTCAATCAGCAGGCTTTCGGACAACGCCACCACGCCGGCCTTGGCCACGTTGTAGTTGCTCATGGCCGGCCCCTGCATCAACGCCGCCATCGAGGCGATGTTGATGATCTTGCCCTTGCTCTTCTCCAGCAACGGCAGGAAGGCCTTGCAGCCCTTGACCACACCCATGAGGTTGATTGCGATCTGCCAGTCCCAGTCTTCCAGGGACAGTTCGCTGAAGAATCCGCCAGAGGCAACCCCCGCGTTGTTGACGATGATATCGATACCACCGAACTTCGATTCGCAGGCCTGGGCAAACGCGGTCAGTTGGCTGTAATCACGCACATCGCAACGCTGGATAAAACCGTCACCACCGGCTTCGCGCACCTGTTTCAAGGTTTCCTGCAGACCTGGTTCGCTGACGTCCGACAAGGCCAACTGCCAGCCTTCGCGCGCCCAGCGCAACGCGATTTCGCGACCCAGGCCGGAGCCCGCGCCAGTGATCATCATGCGATTTTGCATAGCAAACAGCCTTGTTGTTCCGGGGAAGATGCGTCGAGTGTAGCGAAGGAAATTGGCCGCCCCACGCTCTATCAGATTGCTGAATGCCCCGAGCAAACCGCAATCGTGGCTCAACCAACTAACGCGGCAACAGATTTATCGGTAGATGATTTGAAAAACCGCAAAAAACTTGGAATTTTTTGCCCTGCACCGCGGTCGGATTTTTTAAGCAGCTCGAATAAATGACGTTCCCGCTGACTGATAACGGCTAGGTCATTCCTGAATACTTACAGCAAGGAAACAGATATGGGCACAATACTTCTGATCATTCTGATCCTGTTACTGATCGGTGGTCTACCGGTCTTCCCACACTCCAGAAGTTGGGGTTATGGACCGTCCGGTATCATCGGCGTGGTGTTGGTGGTGATATTGATCCTGTTGTTACTCGGGAAGATATGAAGTTCTGAGTAGCCAATAAAGGCTGCAGAAATTTCGATGCCAGTCAGATAAAACTGACTGGCATCGTTTTTTCCAAAGTTTGCGTCACACGTTAGTGAAAATTCCACTGACAGGATCAACATTGCCTGCATAAGGCACGCTGGTTCCTGCGGCCTTGGCAACGGTTGCCCAGATCCGCTGCATGTCGACGAAGTTCTTGCCGATAACCGGGTTCCCCGTGTGATGCGACTTATCGGCTTGCGTCGTGATATTCAGGTACCGTCCTGCGCCCTCCCCGCTTTTCAACAATCCGCACGCGCCGCCCATCATGACCAGCGGCATATCAATCGAGTGCTCGGGGGCTCCATCAGCCATTTCGCTGGTGACAATGACCAGGACAGATTCGAGCAAGTTGTGACCGGGCATGTCCGGGTCTGCATGCCTGGACAGTTCATCCATCAATTCCCTGACCTGCCGGACATACCATTGCCGTGTTCCTCTCCAGACTGCTTCCCCGGCGTAACGGTGAGCGCAATCATGGGGATTTTTGTCGCGACTGACATCAATGATATTGAGTGACTCCGCCGAGCGTCCGATCTGAACGGTCGCAACGCGGGTAATCCCGCAACTCAAGGCGGTGGCCACCACTTTATGGTGGTCGGCCTGTATGCGTGTGCGGTGCTCCGCCGACTGGTAATCCAGGGGCTCGAGCATCACAGGCTCGCATCCCCCCACGGGCGGCCGCGCTTCCTCAAGGTCCTTGATGACCTGCTCTACTGAATCCAGATGGGTATCAAGCTTTTGCCTCTGGCCGGGGGAGAGCCGGTTTTTGATGTCCTGGATATCCGCCAGGGATGCCTCTAACAGTTTTCCAGCTCCAGGCTCCAGTGCGCGCCGAGCTTGAGCAGGCGTCTTGAACAGCGATTCAGCCATCAGCATGGGGTCGCGGTAGGGCGTGCGAATCGCTTTGCCCTGAAACGACACGAACCAGGGCGTACCGTCGATCCCTGCGTGGGGCCCGGCAAACAAGCTGCGATGCGAGGGTTCATTACCCGGCAGTGCATTTCCCAAGAGGACGTCGATTGATGACTGACTCTGTGCGCTATCACGCAATATATAGTTCCAGTTGTTATGGCCCGAGTTACCTGGCCCCGAGATAATCCCGCGCAGGTACAACGATTGGTTGCGATAAGCCTCCAGCTCTTTACTGACTTCATTCAATGTAAAAGCCGTGGTATCCATCCCCTGTGCAGTGGGATGCCACAAACCGCGCCCATCGCCAAACGGTCCACCCTGATAGGAGTCCACTGCCGTTCCGTCGGGTATTACTACAATCACGACCTTCAACAAGGGTTGCTCGGATTGCCCCGCCAATGCCATGCGCGTCAAACCGAATTGGGTCAATGGACCATAGACACCTGCCGCAACCAATCCCGCGAGAAAACGCCGGCGACTTTTCAAGATGTCCATGATCAGTTCCTCTCGGTTTTGTAGATGAACGCGTTGGAAGTCCCCAGGGTTCGCAACATCTCTTCCAGGGAGCCGGATTTTTTCAAGCCATCGGCAATTGCCTTTACGACTCCCGACGTCGATGCGTCCGATTTGCTGCCGAACACAAACCGGAAATAACTGTCGGCCATACAGAACTGGGAGGCGGGATGGCGGGGTACGATTTTGGCGATACCGCGAACGTCATTGATCGTCTCTGAGCCGGTCGAAGTTAAAAAGGGACCGGATGCCTTGATCGGCAACATCTGAGGATATTGGTCAAAGTTGTAGGCTTTTTCCTGGGTACGATAACGGCCAGCTGCATCGTAATGCTCCATCGCGGCGCCGGTGTCATTCATGAATTGGTGACATTGCCAGCAGCGCCCTCCTGACGCTTGCTCACCGTTGACCAGATCCCAGCGTTCACGGGTGGTGATGGGCTGAGCAGGAAAAACCGGACCTGTAGGGTCTGGCTCAACCGGTGCACCGAACTCACGACAGAACATCTGCTCGCGAATCATGATTCCACGCTTGACCAGTGAGGTGGTCTCGAAATCCGACGTGGCTGCCTGAGTCAGCCCCAGGTGCAACAACCCGCCCCGTTTGTCGTCCACCGCGACTTTTTGCATCGTGCTGCCCGCGACACCGCTGATGCCATAATGCGCAGCCAGGTCCTGATTCAGATAGGTGTAACCGGGGTTGAACAACTTATCCAGGGTGCCTGAATCGAGCAGCATGCTTTTGCTCAGCAGGTATTGCTCCTGTGCCATGAGCGCAATCATTGGCTTGGTCAGCCCCGGCTTTTCCTGAACGCCGCGTGCGGTTTTGATGTAGTAGCTGACGAAGCGGTTGAACTGCTCGATGCCGCGGTCCGTTTGCATCATCCGCTGAATTTCGGCGGAGATCTGTTGTGAAGTCTGCAGTTCGTTGCGCTGCGCCTTGGCCAACAGTTCGACATCCGGTGTCGTGCCCAGGAACCCGTAAGAAAGTGCTGTTACCAGCTCGAACGGCGTGAGCTTATACACCTTGCTTGCCGTGGCTGACTCCACCCCCAACTCCGAGCGATAGAGAAAATGCGGCGACATCAATAGAGCCGCAATCACAGCCGGGGCCCCTTGCTCGTCGTGTATTTTCTGATAACGCAAACGCTCGGCATCAGTCACGGGACGACGGAACATCTGATAGCCCAGGGAAGTGACCAGGTCGGTGCCTGTGCGAGAGGTTGCCAGCGCACTCAAGCGCGCAGGTGCCACCTTCTCTGCCACCGACAACGCCATGTCGTAATACAGCTTGACGTCCTCGGCCTGCAGAATGCCCTTGCTCGCTTCCCCTGGGTATTTGAAATCTTTTTCCGACTTGTCGGCCGGTAGTTTCTCGGGATTGACCTCGACCCCCAGGATGTCCCGGATGCTGGCGGCATACTCACTGGGCGTGAGCAATCGCAACTGCCGCGCACCATAGGTCTCGTTTTGGTCCAGGTAGGGTTTCCAGATGACGTCGAACAAATGGTGGCTGATTTCGGTCGCACAGGTGGTGTCGCAGTGCCCCGAAACCGGCATGCTCTTGATCTGATTGACCAACACTTCACGATCCGCCGCGCTCCAGATCAAGGCCTTGGCCGCACTGTCGAAATATTCGACCGAATGGCACTTGGTACAGGCCCCCGCCAGGACCGATTCGCCCAGGTTCTCGACATGTCGATAGGCGATGAGGGGTAGCTGCCGGTCCTCACTGGACTCATCAATCACCACCGACTCCAGTTCCGGCTCCGGTTTTTCCTTGGAGTAAAACGGGTAGATCACCTTGTACTTGCCATAATCGAGAATCTGCGTCGTGCTTGCCCCCCACGGAATCTGTATGAGCAGCGGCTCAGCATGACTCTGATCCTCGTTAACCAGACTGATGTGCCATTGGTCATCGGTGACAGAAGCAGGCTTGCTCGGCGCGTTGATCGTGATCTCGACCGCTAGCTTGATCGGCCGTTCGCGGTATCGCAGGTTGATGGCCTGACTCTTGTTGGTTGGCGATAGCGTGAACGAGGTGTTGCGCACCAGAGGAATCCATTTTTTCACATCATTGAGGCGCAACTGATACTCACCATACGCCAGCCCTTTGAGAATCAGTGCGGACTCATTGTTTAACGGATCCCATGACAGTTGCACCAGTCGGCTATTGCCGTCGGGGGCAATCAGGTAGCCACTGATCATTTCGTCTTCCAGGCCGGGGGGTGACAGCATTGGACGCAGGGCCAGTTCTGTCTCCGGCAGCCCGGTTGCGTCATAGCGCACGCGATAGATGACCCCGGCGACGTCGTCGCTGATCAGCAGGCTGCCATCCGCCAGTTCAAGAAACTCGACGGGACGACCAATGCAAGAGTTGTCCAGGCAATAGACATCAAATCGATCCGGGTCCTGCACAAATCCATTGATCAGCGGGATCTGGTTGACCACGCGCGTACCGCCCTGGATGGTCAGCATTTGTATGTCCATGCCCGGGCGGGCGGTGGAACCGGCACCATGCACGGCCACCAGCAAACGTTGGGTACCCGCCGCAGCCGGGTAACCTGACCAGAACTTGACGCCGAGCGGTGCAGTGTTGGTACCCGACTCAAAAGCGGCCGGCACATAGTCAGCGGGGTTGATCTGCTCGAGCGATTTGTCGGACACAATGGCACCGGGCACCAGCGGCGGCTGGATCACGCCCGGGTTCTGGTACTCCTCTTGAGTGAAACCGGGCGTGTCCCTGCCAAACCGATAAGGCACACCGAAATGCAACCCGGGGCCCCGGATGACGTTGACCTCGTCAGGGTTGGGGAAGCCTTGGCGATTGTTGTCGCTGAACCAGATTTTGCCGTCCTTGGGATTCCAGTCGAAGCCCACAGAGTTACGCACCCCCATGGCCAGAATCTCCGACTCCCCCGTTTCCAGGGAGTACCGCAAAATCGTCCCATAGCGCTTGTCAGCGAGAATCATGCATAGGTTGCACGGAGTGCCGACCGCCGTATAAAGCCACTTGTCCGACGGATCGACTGGGTTGAAGCGCAAGGGGTGTTTCATGTGCCAGATGCGAGTCTTCGAGCCGGACGACAGCGGGGGCAAGGGAAACAGCTTGCCGTCTGCCGGAAAATTGAAAACCAACTCGGGTTTCGGGTCTTTGTAATGATCGTCCGCGTTACGCAAGCGATACAGTCCACCTGTGGTCGAGTAATACAGATCACCGTCGCGGTATGCCACGCCGTGAGGCTCTTCCAGGCCCGTGGCAATGACATGAATGCCCGTCGGTTTACCCGCCCCGTCCAGCGGCAACGCGTAGATCATGTCGCCGATTTTTCCGTCATAGACGTACGACGGGATGGCACTGGAGCCGACATACAGGACGTTCTTGCCCATGGCCATCTGCCTGGGCTGGATAAGGCCCTGGGCAAACAACTCGATTTTTATCCCCGGCAAGCCATTGAGCTTGCTCACCTCAACCGGAGGCCGATACTTCACCGCCACGGTTTGCTCCGCCCCTTGCGCCTGCGTGAATGAAACAATGCGCGGGGTGTTCAGCGGGATGTATCCATCAGCGCTGTTCATTACAAGCTGGTAGTCGCAAGCTTTTAGATTATCGAGGTGAATCGTTTCGTTGGCCTTTGCGCTGATCGCAATCTCTTCGGCCTTGCAACGCAACGTCCCGGTGACCGTCTGATCTGCGCGAGCAACACCTGGCACCGCCGGTTTCAGAGGGGCTTTGCCGCTGAGGGTGGAGAAGCTCAGCGTCAGGCGATTGCCCTCGAAGCCACCACAGTCGCCAAGTTCTTTCCATGCGTCTTTCCACGGACCGCCGACAACCAATGGCTCATAGACCGGCAGCTTGCACCACTGCCAACTGCCGACGCCAAGCGGGGCCTCGTCATCTTTCCAGCATTCCAACAGCTGGCCAGCGTGCTGAACCTGCTGCCCCTGTTCGTAGAGCGCGCCCTTTTCATAAGCAGGCGCTGTACAGGACTGAACTGATGGAGCTGACTCCGACGATCGGGTGAACACCACTAAAGCGACGACAGCGGCGAGCGCCGCAAACCCCACGAACCACAGCAAACGAAGCACACCGACAGACTTATTCATGAAGCGAGCCTCACTCGTCAGCCAAGTGTTCAACCCCTCGGACAAAACTGTTGATTCAGTGTCCTGCGGCGAACCACCTGAACCGAAGTGGCAGGCCAAAAAAGAACCAAAGCCAACCCCGGTGTTTCTATTGGAATGTCTTCCAACGCGGTTCCACTGCATGACCAATACATGGCACGAACGCCATAGAGACAGGAACAGACAGACACTCATCCTTGCAACACTGCCCGCTCTCAACGTCGCTGTTGCAAACGTTGGGGTCAGGTACTCGAAGCACCTGTATAAGATTCCCAAACCCCAGGGGTGTCTACTGTCAAAGTTGACAGGTTTTACCCTTGGGTGCGGCACAGCGCCTTACGGCGAGCATAAAAAAATCCGATGCCTGTGCAGGCATCGGATTTTTTGTAGCCCAAGGTCAGGCAGCGAAGCCTGGCTGAATACTCAGTCAGGTACGCCGTCAACCACACCAGCGGTGTTGTCGATCAGGCTCTTGGTAGCCGTTTGCAGGAACGCTTCGAGCTTGAGCTTCATCTCGGCGGTGCGCGGAGCATCCGGAATCACTTCCGCCCGAGGCGTAGCGCCCAGTTCGTACTGGTACATCTTCGGCGCCATGTCCTTGTCCTTCGGCAATACCAGGATCTGGTCCGCGGTGATGATCGCGGTGGTCTGCTCGCTGCCCGACGGTTTGATCACACCGAAACCGGTGTCGCCTTCTGGCAGGTTGAGCAAGTCACGACCCCAGCACTGATGACGCACTTCACCACCGATGCGGCCCATGATGGTCGGCACGATGTCGACTTGAGTGCCCACGGTGTGGTCGAGCGTGCCAAATTTCTCCTGGATGCCCGGTGCGATCATCAACATCGGTACATTGAAACGGCCCAGGTCCATTTCGGTGATCTGACGTTCGTTACCGAAGCCGTGGTCGCCAACGATGACGAACAGGGTCTCCTTGAAGTAAGGCTCATTACGCGCCTTCTCGAAGAACTGACCCAGCGCCCAATCCGAATAGCGCATGGCGGTCAAATGCTCGTTCAGGCTGCCACGATCGGTGACGCGTTCGACCGGCAATGGGGTCGGCAACGCATAGGGCGTGTGGTTGGACAAGGTTTGCAGCAAGGCATAGAAAGGTTTCTTGTCCTTGCCGTCGCGAGCCTTGAGTTCCACCAGGCCACGGTCGAACATATCCTGGTCGGACACACCCCAGGTCGGGTCGGAGAACACCGGGTTAACGAAGTCGTTGCGACCGATGAAATTGGTCATGCCCTGGTTACTGAAGAAACCCGACTGGTTGTCCCAGGCGAAATCGCCGTTGTAGACATACACATCGTCGTAGTGACGGGCGCTGAGCAACTGCGGAAGGCCAGACAGTTTGTGGCTGCCTTCCGGGGTCTGCATCAGGTATTCGAAACCCGGCAGGTTCGGGAAGCAAGCCATGGTGGCGAACATGCCCTGGTGGGTGTGGGTACCGTTGGAGAAGAAACGGTCGAACAGCAGGCCTTCCTTCGACAGCTTGTCGAGGTACGGCGTGATGTTGCCCGGTGCGCCCAGTGCGCCTACCGAGTGACCGGCCATGCTTTCCATCAGGATCACGACGACGTTCTTGATCGGCAGGGTCTTGTCGACGGGTGGCGTGTAGTCGCGACGCACTGCTGCGGTCTCGCCATCCACCAATTTGTCGTCCTTCATGACCAACAGGTCGCGTACAGTCTGCTGAGCCATCGGTTGTGGCAACGTGGCTTTCCAGATGTTGTCGCGATCTTCAGACATTCGGCTCTTCGCGGCAGCGACCAGGGACAGGGTACCGTTGAGGCCCAGCTGGTTGGCGAAGTTGGAATCGGTGGTGTAGACATCACCCCAACGCATTGGCGGGCCTTGACGCAAGGTACCGCGGGCCGCGACCACGCAGATCAACAGGCACACCACGAACACCATCGCACGCGCGTACCAGGGGGCAACCTGCCGAGTACCGATGCTACCACCGCTGAAAGGTCCACGAGGACGCGTGGCACGGTCGGCACCCTTGAAGGCGAGGCTCAGGATCCAGGTGCCCAAGGCCCAGGCCAGCAGGTAGCGGACCACCGGAAAACCGTACCAGAGCATGCTCATCACGGTTTTCGGGTCTTCCTTCACATACTGGAAGACCAGCCCGTTGAGGCGCTGGTGGAATTCACGGTAGAAGTCCATCTCCATCAGGCCCAGGAACAGCGCGATGCTGGCGGTCACCGTCAGCCAGAGACGGAAGATCCCCCGCGCCGCCATGGCCCGGGCACTGAACAGCGCCAGCACCAGCGGAACGCTGAGGTAGACCACCAGGCGCAGGTCGAAACGCAAGCCATTGGCGAATGCTTCGAAAAAGGTCGCGGCCGGTGTGTCGAGGATCATTTCGCGGTTGTAGACGAGCAGCGCGAGGCGCAGCACGGAAAACATCACCATCATGACCAGGGCGCACAACAGTGTGTAGGCCAGATGCGATTTGACGGTCGGTTGCAGCAAGCGACTCGATGCTCGCTTCTGACTCAGGGCGTCCGGAATAGCCATGTCGTTTTTAGGACCCATTGGAAGTTGAAGTTTCAAAAATACAGCTGCGCCCTGCCCTCTGTTGGCCAGTACTCGGCCCCGGGGTTCGCGCGGTGCGCAAATGTTGCACGATCAATCGCAGCATTGCCATTGATTACTGTTCGTCGATGGCCGCGCGGGGGGAATTGTCTTGGAGGCTTTGTGAAAATTCTGTGCAGCGAATATTAGGTAACACAATAAAGGCTTCTGTAGGAGCGAGCACGCTCGCGATGGACGTCAACGATTACGCGGGTTGTCTGCATGCCCGGATTGTCCTGGCGTTTTTCGCGAGCATGCTCGCTCCTACAAGGAACAGGTGGCACCTGCTTTTATTTCTCGGCCAGAGCCTTCAGGTTCTTCAAGGTATTGAACGGCGCATCCACTACAAACTTGTTGGCCACCATCGATGGCACGCTACCACCTGGCTCGGTATGCACCTGATAGGTCACTTCAACCTGATCGCCCTTGGGCACGAACTTCCAGAAACCATCGACCTTGGCGACCCGGACAAAGCCCTTTTCTTCAGGAAGGTATTTGGGCACGCCCTCGAGCTTGCGCGTCAGGCTGCCATCGGCGCCTGCGATCGTGGTGATATGCAGCACCGAATCTCGCGGTGTGACCGGCCATGGCGTATTGAACTGGGTGTAGGTCCAGTTCTGATCGCCTTCCTGCTTGAGCAACTTCTGGGTCTTGCACTCGTGAATCCAGGTGCAGGCACCGACCACGTCTTCCTGCAGGGCACGCAGCTTGGCCACGGTGGTCTTCATCAGGGTGACGCCCTGATAGGCCTTGTAGTCGGAGCCGGCCACTTCACTCAGGGAGATCTTGATGCCGTCTTCGTTCCTGGCGACTTTCCAGTCTTCGGCCTGGGCAACTGAAGTGGCCAGAACAGCCGTCAAACCACACAACACAGCGATACGATGCAGCGAACCCATAATCTTATTCCTTATTGTTGAAGTTCCGTTCTGTAAACACATCACGCGGCGGTCATCTGCTCCCACCAGCCAATCAACCGGATAGCTTCTTCGCTGCTGTTGCCACACACCTCAACGTCAGCCTCGAACGCCGAACACACTGCCGGGCGCTCGGGCTTACCGAAAATCTTGCACAGGTTTTCGGCAGACAGTTGCAGGCAACGTTCCCCGGCGGCTTTGCCATGGGGCATACCGGGAATCGGTGAACTGATGGAAGGGGCAATGCAGCAGGCGCCACAGCCCTCACGGCATTTCATGACGAAAAGCTCCTCGCGACGAGCAATGTATTAAAGGACGGGCACAGAGTAACCGCTAAAACAGTTGTTTTAAATTACCCTTACCTGGGTATTTACCTGCAAACGGGCGTGACCGGCCAGTCTCCGACCAACTGTCTGCTGGCAGGTCAGCCAAAGGCGGGATTTACCGCTTGAACTCGAATTCCAGGGCGGCGCCTTCGACTTCATGGCGCTCTTCGTTACGCATTTGCAACTGCATTTCGTTGTTGATCAGCCTGCCATTGAGCTGGAACTGGCTGCTTTTGTCGCCGAACATTTGCGGCAGCACTGGTTCACGCTTGGGCAATGGAACGGTACCGACCGGTTTCAGCTCCTCGACCATGTCCTTGGGCAGGCTCAAATCGAGGTTGGCTGAAGGTACCGGGGTTTTCACCACCGCACTGGCCGGTTTTGACTTGGCGGCATTCAGTGGGCGCTTTTTTACCGCGGTTGGCTTTTTGACCGGTGCGGTTTTTTTCGAGGTTGCCTTGGCATCGTTGGCGGCGGGCTTTGCCTGCACGGACTCAGCCTTGACGGACGCCGGCTGAACACTCACTAACAGGCAGATCAACAGCCAGACGGCAGGAAAAATCGGCTTCATGTACCCAACGATGCAAACGGCGAAAACGACAGAGGTGCCTATGCTCCCCTGTTGCGCGCTCCGTGACAAGCACGGACGGAGACCGCCTGGTCAAAAGCCCCCGGCCATCTCCTGGCAGAGCTGGGTGGCAAGCATGCCCAGGGTCATCAACGCACGTTCGGCTTCGCGGTTCCACGGGATGCCGCAGTTGAGCCGAATGCAGTGATTGAACTGCTCGGTGTTACTGAAAATCAGCCCCGGCGCGATACTGATGCCCTGCTGCAACGCTCGCACATGCAGCTCCTGGGTATTGACCCGCCCTGGCAGGCTCACCCACAAAATGAAACCGCCGGTTGGCCGGGTCATCTGCGTGCCTTCGGGGAAATACTGCTGCACCGCCAGTTGGAAAGCGCTGAGGTTCTTGCGGTACTCCTGGCGGATGTAACGCAAATGGCGGTCGTAACCACCATTTTCCAGATAGGCGGCAATGCCCATCTGCGTGACGCTGCAGGCCGAATGGGTACTGAAGGTCTGCAAGCGCTGGATCTCCTGCTGGTACTTGCCGGCAATCATCCAGCCGATCCGCACCCCTGGCGACAGGGTCTTGGAGAAGCTCGAGCAATAAATCACCCGATCCAGCCGATCATAGGCCTTGAGCGATTTGGTGCGACCTTGCTCAAACATCAGCTCACCGTAGATATCGTCTTCGACTATCTGGATGTCAAAGTCCGATGCCAGGCGCAACAGCTGCTTCTGCCGCTCTTCAGGCATGGTGCCGCCCAACGGATTGCTCAAGCGCGTGGTCAGCACCAGCGCCTTGATCGACCATTGGTTGGCCGCCAATTGCAGCGCTTCAAGGCTCATGCCAGTGGACGGGTCGCTGGGGATTTCGATGACCTTGAGGCCCAGGAGATCGGCCAATTGCAACAAACCGTAGTAAGTCGGCGATTCGGCCGCGATCAGGTCACCGGGCCGGGTCAGCACCCGCAGGGACATCTGCAAGGCGTCGACGCAGCCGTGGGTGATCACCACCTCAGAAGGATCGACCACCACGCCGGCATCGCGCATGCGGATCGCCACCTGTCGACGCAAGGGCTCGAAACCGGGGCTGAACATGTAGCTGAAAGCCCGCGGGCTATGGAACCGGGTGACCTTGGCCAATTGCTGATGCAGGGCACGCACCGGCAAATAGTCGACGCTGGGCACCGCGGCACCCAGCGGGAAAACGCCTTCGCGGCGGGACTCGACCAACACTTGTTGAATGATGCTGCTGCGGGTCACCAGGCCTGGACGTTCGACACGGGCGATGTCCGGGGTCGGCGCAGTCAGCGCCGGGGTCTGGTGCACGTAATAACCGGACTGCGGCCGCGCGCGAATCAGCCCCTGGTCTTCAAGGTTGGCATACGCCTGCAACACCGTGGCATGGCTGACATTGAGCTGCGAACTCATCTTGCGCACCGAAGGCACGCGCTCTCCCGGTTGATAGACACCTCGGCGGATGTCTTCAGCCAGTTGCTGAGCAATACGTTGATAGAGCAAGAGGTTGGTCATGACGCAGCACTCGATTTCACGGGCATTTTATTCTTGTGTAAAACAATACCGGAACAGTTTAGAAGTGTACTGGGACAGTTGCCACAATAGTCGACAGTACAGTGCAGTGTCAGCAAAAACTGTACTGTTTTGTGCGCTAATCGGCAGGCGAAAAAAAACCCGGCGCTGTCTGCCAGGCCGGGCTTTGTAGGAACCGGCTTGCTGGCGATGGCAAAACCGCGGTGTTTCAGATGAATCGCAGTGATGGCATCGCCAGCAAGCCGGCTCCTACGGAGTGCGTGATTTCATTAGCGGGCAGCGCCGAGCTGGCCTTTTTCGTCGGAAAACACAATTTCCACCCGACGGTTCTGTGCCCGCCCCCGTTCGGAGGCGTTCGCGTCAACCGGATACTCGTCGCCATACCCTTCAACCAGGATGCGCTTGTCGTCGATGCCCAGGTCCATCAGCACATCCGCGACCGATTGGGCCCGGTCGCGGGACAGCTTGAGGTTTTCCTGCTTGCCGCCGGTACTGTCGGCGTAACCCTCGATGCGCACCACGCGCTTGGGGTTGAGTTGCAGGAACTGCACGATCTTCAGCACCACGCGGTTGGCCGAGTTTTTCAGCTCTGCTTCGCCGGTGTCGAACAGCACATCACCCAGGGTCATCACCAGGCCACGGTCGGTCTGGGTGGTGGCCAGGGCCAGGATCTGCTCTTCCAGCCATTTGCCCTGCTGCTGCACGCTGAGCAACTTGGATTCGCGCAAGGCCAGTTGCAGGCGCTGACGTTCCAGCTCGAGCTTGGCGGCGCGCTCTTCATTGAGCACCTGATTGGTGTGCTCCCGGGCGATCTCGCTGTAGCGCTGGCTCAGGTAAGCGTAATGCACCACATCCGAGCCGCTGCCCCAATAGGTGGACAAACGGTCGGCGCGGGCCAGGGACTCACCGGCGCGAATCACGTCCTTGGGGGCGATGCGCAGCACGTTGGAGTCTTCCTTGACCTTCTGGAAGTCGGCGCCTGCCTGTTGCAGCGCCGCTTCGCCTTGCTGGCCGGCGCAGCCGACAAGGCTGACGGTTCCTGCCAGGATCAAAGCGCCGAAAATGTTGGACTTGAGGCTCATTGGGCTGCTCCCAACTGCTTTTGCAGGCGGGCGATGCGGGTATTGAGCACGTTCAGCTGTTCTTCACTCTTGAGGGTCAGGACCCGGGCTTCGGCCAGGCGCGCGTCCAGCTCGGCCTGCTCGGCGCGCATCCGCGCATTCCTGAAAGACTGGTCAGCCATGCTGCCCTTGGCCCGGTTGTATTTGTCTTCGGCCAGTTTCATCTCCGGCACTTCATCGGCAGTGGCACCCACGGCACGGGCTTGCTCGACGGCCTGTGCGGTCAGGCGCATTTGTTCATTCGGCGCCGGATCGGCTGCACAACCCGCCAGAGCCAGAACGGCCAGGGCAGCGAAAAGAGGTCGAATACTCACTAAAAATCCCTACTGTTTTGGGGTACTGACAGGTTGCTTCTGCTGCGCATTCCAAAGCTCGATATTGCGTTGCAGCACGGCTTCCGTCAGTCCGGACGCGGGCAATTCTGTCATCTTTTTGGCCAACTGTCCGCGCAACCACGGATCGTTGCAGGCGGAGTTGTGGGAAAGCGCCAGAAACAGCCCGGGTTTGTCGACCGGCTGCACACGGGCGACCAGGTCATTGGCCATGCCCAGTGTCTGCGCCATGGCCATGCCGGAGTAGCGCCCTGCCAAGACAAACTCTACCTCCCCCAGGAGCAATTTCTGCAAGGCCTGGGTCAGGTTTGGCGTACGGGTGAGGGTCAATTGCTGCTCGGCGAAAGTGGCGAATTGCGAGGTCAATCGAGACTTTTCCGACAACGCCCCAGGATGACCGTGCAAGTCCTGGACGTCGTTGTAGACCAGCGACGAATCCTTGCGGGTCCACACCAGATAATCGTTTTCCAGCAGCGGCGGATGGATGTAGTCCAGGGATTCCAGCTCGCCAACTGTCAACGGCGCGTCCGCCAGCATGTCCATGCGCCCGCTGCGCACTTCGTCCAGTGCCTGGGAACGTTTGCCGGCGTAGAGCACCTGGACCTTGATGCCCAACTGCCCCGCTACCTGCTGCAACAAATCGGCACTGGCGCCAATCAAGTGCTTGGGATCCTGCGGGTCTTGCCACAGGTACGGTGGCGCATCCGGGCTGCCGGTGACCACCAGGCGTTCGCATTTGCCAGCGGCAATGGACAGTGCTGGCAATAGCGCCAGACCTAGAAAACTCCACGCGAGACGCAGATCCATAGCAGCACACTCCCGTTGAGACCGTTTATATCCCTGTAGGAGCGAGCCTGCTCCTACAGGTACAGAGGCAAAAAAAAGCCCGACCAAAGGGTCGGGCTCTTTATAAGTGAAGCAGCCGGATTAGACCAGCTTCTCCAACTCAGGGATGGCTTCGAACAGGTCCGCCACCAGGCCGTAATCGGCCACCTGGAAGATCGGCGCTTCTTCGTCCTTGTTGATCGCAACGATCACCTTGGAGTCTTTCATGCCGGCCAGGTGCTGGATCGCGCCGGAAATACCGACGGCGATGTACAGCTGTGGAGCAACGATCTTGCCGGTCTGACCGACCTGCATGTCGTTGGGTACGAAACCTGCGTCGACCGCAGCACGCGAAGCACCCACGGCTGCGCCCAGCTTGTCGGCCAGGGCGTACAGGTGCTTGAAGTTGTCGCCGTTCTGCATGCCGCGACCGCCGGAAACGACGATCTTGGCAGCGGTCAATTCCGGACGATCGGACTTGGCCAGCTCTTCGCCAACGAAGCTGGAGATGCCAGCGTCGTGGGCAGCGCCAACGGCCTCAACAGCTGCGGAACCGCCTTCAGCTGCAACCGGGTCGAAACCGGTGGCACGCACGGTGATCACTTTCACTGCAGCGTTCGATTGAACGGTAGCGATAGCGTTACCGGCGTAGATCGGACGCTTGAAGGTGTCAGCGCTTTCGACCGAGATGATCTCGGAGATCTGGTCAACGTCCAGTGCAGCGGCAACGCGCGGCAGGATGTTTTTGCCGTTGGAAGTAGCGGCAGCCAGGATGTGGCTGTAGCCCTTGCCCAACTCTGCAACCAGAGGCGCAACGTTTTCCGGCAACTGATGCGCGTAAGCGGCGTTGTCGGCCAGCAGCACTTTAGCCACGCCAGCGATTTTCGCAGCGGCTTCAGCCACGGTGCCAGCGCCCTGGCCGGCAACCAGCACGTGGATGTCACCGCCAATCTTGGCAGCGGCAGCAACGGTGTTCAGTGTGGCCGGGGCCACTACTTTGTTGTCGTGTTCAGCAATAACCAAGATAGTCATTTAGATTACCTTCGCTTCGTTTTTCAGTTTCTCGACCAGTTCAGCCACCGACTTGACCTTGATACCCGCGCTGCGTGCAGCAGGCGCTTCGACTTTCACGGTCTTGTTGGTGGAGGCGGTGGAAACGCCCAAAGCGTCCGGAGTCAGCGTCTCGAGAGGCTTCTTCTTGGCTTTCATGATGTTTGGCAGGGACGCGTAGCGCGGCTCGTTCAAACGCAGGTCGGTGGTGACGATGGCCGGCAGCTTCAGGGAAACTGTCTGCGCGCCGCCGTCGATTTCACGAGTAACAGCTACGCTATCGCCGCTGATTTCGACTTTGGAGGCGAACGTGCCCTGACCGTAACCGCTCAGTGCCGCCAGCATCTGGCCAGTCTGGTTGTTGTCGCTGTCGATGGCTTGTTTGCCAAGGATCACCAGCTGAGGCTGTTCCTTGTCGACAACAGCTTTCAACAGTTTGGCAACGGCCAGGGAAGTCAGGTCTTCGGCGGACTCGACGAGGATGGCGCGGTCGGCACCCAGAGCCAGCGCGGTGCGCAGTTGCTCTTGAGCGGTGGACGGGCCTACGGAGACGACGACGATTTCAGTCGCAACACCCTTCTCTTTCAGGCGTACGGCTTCTTCCACGGCGATCTCGCAGAACGGGTTCATCGACATCTTGACGTTGGCAAGGTCGACGCCGGAATTGTCCGCCTTGACGCGAACTTTCACGTTGTAATCCACAACGCGTTTGACAGCTACAAGAACCTTCATGGATTCCTCGTTACTCTCCGGTGAAAAGAAAGTCGCCTAGGCGAACCTGGCGGATAATGCTCATCGGGCGCAAGGGCACCTCCAAAAACGCCGGCAAAAGTGTCAAGTGACCATCGTTCATGATGCTGATGACCGTTTGTCAGCAGCGACTGACGAGTCATTCAATATCGTGACGTGTAGACTGCGCATCAAACCCGCGCGGCGCATCACCTTCTACTGCCATCGCCCTGTCTTTAGAGGTGCTCTTGAAACCAACAGTCAGCCTACGGCGAGCGCAAAACCGCCCGTATCTTGACCGGAACACCTATTCCGGTCAATACGCCAAAATGGCCGTTCATAAGGCGGGTGACTTTGATTTCTCTGGCTTTGAGCCATTTCAAACAAACGTTTGTATTGGACGCTGAGAGTGGTGTAGATATAATGCGCCACCAAAGAGAAAGGTGGTTAATCGATTGTCCTCTCCCGGCGTTGCGCAGGGATTCATGGATGCGACACCCAACCTCCATATTAGAAAAAAAACTGTTGAGCCTTGAGTAGGAGATAACCTGTGGAACGCGAATACATGGAATTCGACGTGGTCATCGTCGGTGCCGGCCCCGCTGGTCTTTCCGCTGCCTGCCGATTGAAGCAGAAGGCCGCCGAAGCCGGTAAGGAAATCAGCGTCTGCGTGGTCGAAAAAGGCTCCGAAGTCGGTGCTCACATCTTGTCCGGTGCGGTATTCGAACCCCGCGCCCTGAACGAACTGTTCCCGAACTGGAAAGAACTCGGCGCGCCGCTGAACACGCCGGTCACCCGCGATGACATCTTCGTGCTGAAAAACGCCGAAAGCGCGCAAAAAATTCCAGACTTCTTTGTGCCCAAGACCATGCACAACGAAGGCAACTACATCATTTCCCTGGGCAACCTGTGCCGCTGGCTGGCCCAGCAGGCCGAGAACCTGGGCGTGGAGATCTACCCAGGCTTCGCCGCCCAGGAAGCGCTGTTCGACGAGAATGGCGTGGTCCGCGGGATTATCACCGGCGATCTGGGCGTTGACCGCGAAGGCAACCCAAAAGAAGGCCTGTACACCCCAGGCATGGAACTGCGCGGCAAGTACACGCTGTTCGCCGAAGGTTGCCGCGGCCACATCGGCAAGCAACTGATCAAGCGCTTCAACCTCGCCAGCGATGCCGACGCCCAGCACTACGGCATCGGCCTGAAGGAAATCTGGGAAGTCGACCCGGCCAAGCACCAGCCAGGCCTGGTGGTGCACACCGCCGGTTGGCCGATGGACATCATGGGCACCGAGAACACCGGTGGCTCGTTCCTCTACCACCTGGAAAACAATCAGGTGGTCGTGGGCCTGATCGTCGACCTGTCGTACAGCAACACCTACCTGTCGCCGTTCGACGAGTTCCAGCGCCTCAAGCATCACCCGGTGCTCAAGCAGTACCTGGAAGGCGGCAAGCGCGTCAGCTACGGCGCCCGCGCCATCTGCAAGGGTGGCCTGAACTCGCTGCCGAAGATGGTCTTCAAGGGCGGCGCGCTGATCGGCTGCGACCTCGGCACCCTGAACTTCGCCAAGATCAAGGGCAGCCACACCGCGATGAAGTCCGGCATGCTGGCGGCTGACGCCGTGGCCGATCGCCTGTTCGCCGAGTCCGAAGGTGGCGATGAACTGACCAATTACGTCGAAAGCTTCAAGAACAGCTGGCTGTACGAAGAACTGTTCGCGAGCCGCAACTTCGGCCCGGCGATCCACAAGTTCGGCGCCATCGTCGGCGGTGGTTTCAACTGGCTGGACCAGAACATCTTCGGCGGCAAACTGCCGTTCACCCTGCACGACACCAAGCCGGATTACGCGTGCCTCAAACTGGCGGCCGACTGCAAGAAGATCGACTACCCGAAACCGGACGGCAAGATCAGCTTCGACAAACTGAGCTCGGTGTTCATTTCCGGGACCAACCATGAAGAAGAGCAACCTTGCCACCTGAAACTGGCCGACGCGAGCATCCCGATCAGCAAGAACTTGCCGCTTTACGACGAACCGGCCCAGCGTTACTGCCCGGCCGGCGTGTATGAAGTGGTGACCAAGGAAGACGGTGAGAAGCGCTTCCAGATCAACGCCCAGAACTGCGTTCACTGCAAGACCTGCGACATCAAGGACCCTGCACAGAACATCACCTGGGTGACACCGGAAGGTGCCGGCGGCCCGACTTACCCGAACATGTAAGCCGAACCACTGAACATCAAGGCTCCCGAATGGGGGCCTTTTTGTTGCCTGCAATTTAGGCAACACCATTAAACCAATGTGGGAGCGAGCCTGCTCGCGAAAGCAGTGTGTCAGTCGATACCCACATCGAATGATAAATCGCTTTCGCGAGCAGGCTCGCTCCCACAAGGATTACCGCATACCGTCAGATTTTGGCGCCCAGCTCCGCCGAAAGTCGGGCCGTAACCCCTTTGATCAAAGGAATGAGCTCGGCCATTTTTTCCAGCGGCATGTACGGCACGGTACTGGCGATGCTGATGCCGGCGACAATGCGTTTGCTGGCATCGCGGATCGGTGCCGCCACGCAGCGGATCGACGGTTCGTTGTCTTCCAGGTCGAAGGCATAACCGCCGGCCACGTACTCGATCATGCGCTGCTGGAACTGTTCCCACGACTGTTCGGGGTGCTGCGGCCAGAACTGGTTTTTCCCACCCACCGGCAGGCTGATTTCGTACAAGCGCTGCCACTCTTGCGGCGAGTCATCGAGCATCAATGCCTTGCCGATTCCCGTACGCGCCAAGGGCATGCGATGGCCGACCCGCGAGCGCATCTCCGGACCGTTGCGCCCCGGGTTCTTGTGCAGGTACAGCACCTCATCGCCTTCGCGGATAGCCAGGTGAATGGTATCGCCGGTCAACGCCGACAGCTCATCCAGATATGACCCGGCCAGGGCCACCAGCGGCAACTCCTCACGCGCCTGAAAACCCAGTTCGATCAACTTGGGCCCCAACAGGTAACCGACCTGCGGCACCACCCGCAGATATCGCTCGTCCACCAGGCAACTGGCCAGGCGATGGGTGGTGCTGCGCGTGGTGCCGATCAACCGGGCGATTTCCTTGAGATCGCGGGCGCCACTGGCCACGGCCTGAACCACACCCAACCCGCGAAGCAGGGTCTGGGTGCCAGTCGGTGCGGCGTCCTTGGCGATTTTTGGGGCGTCTTCCTGCATATCCAGCCTTTACCGTTGAGCGAGTGAACGGGCGGCATTATGGTCGCCCGCGGGTCCCGACTACAACTTGATACGCTCGACCTTGCCCACCAGCAAGATGTAGGAAAGTGCACCGATCAACGCCAGGACCGAGATATAGGTAATGGCCGGGGCAAAGGAATCACCGCTGGCAAGGAAGCCGATGACGATCGGCGTGGCGATGGCCGACAGGTTGCCGATGAAGTTGAATACCCCACCGGTCAGCCCAAGCAGTCGCGCCGGAGCCAGGGTCGACACCAGCGACCAGGTGATCGAAGCCAGGCCGTTGCCGAAAAACGCCAGCGCGAGGAAGGCAATTACCAGCGGCGTCGACTCAACGAAGTTGGCGCCAATGATCGAAGTGGAAATCAGCAGGCCACTGATGATCGGCAACTTGCGGGCGAAGCCCACGGAGTAACCACGACGAATCAGAAAGTCCGAGAAGAAACCGGAGCACAGCACGCCGACGAACGCCGCGAGAAACGGCAGCGATGCCAGCAGTCCGGACTTGATGAAATCCATGCCGCGGTATTTCACCAGGTAGGTCGGGAACCACGTCAGGAAAAACCACAGGGTCGAGTTGAGGCAGAATTGGCCGAGGTAAATGCCCCAAAGTTTGCGCTTGGTGAGGACAATTCCCAGGTCGGTCCAGCTGAATTTGGCTTTGACCCTGGCTTGTTCGGCCTGGATGTCCACCAGCCCGCCGCCTTCGCGGATCAAGTCGATTTCGGCGTCGTTGGCGCCTTTGAAATCCCGGGGCTCGCGATACACCGCGTACCAGATCACCGCCCAGAGAATGCCCACTGCGCCGGTGGCCACGAACACCATGTGCCAGCCGAATTCATGCTGCAGCCAGGCCAATACCGGCGTCAGGAAAGCCAGGCCGACGAACTGTCCAGACGTGTAGAAACCGATGGCCGTGGCACGCTCACGCTCCGGGAACCAGGTGGTAACCACGCGACTGTTGATCGGATAGGCCGGCGCTTCCAGGGCACCGACCGCCATGCGCAATACGAACAGGGCGATGAAGCTGCCCGCGAAACCGAGCATGACCGTGGCAATCGACCATAACAGGAGTGCAGCGGTATACAGAATGCGCGGCGGCACCCGGTCCACCAGCCAGCCACCGGGAATCTGCATGGCGGCGTAGGTCCAGCCGAAGGCCGAGAAGATCAGGCCGACGTGTATTGGATCGATGCCCAGGTCGCTGGTCAGCGCTGGCGCAGCGATCGACAGGTTGCTGCGGTCCAGGTAGTTGATCACCACGGTGATGAACAACAGGACCATGATGAAAAAACGCTTGCGGCTGGGCGCCGCCAACGACGCCTGCCCGGTGAGGGTTTGCGGTTGCATGGGGAGTGCCTCTTTTTATGTTTATTGAGGTCGTGATCGTTCCCACGCTCTGCGTGGGAATGCAGCCAGGGACGCTCTGCGTCCCAAAAGCGGACGCAGAGCGTCCAGTGAGGTATTCCCACGCAGAGTGTGGGAACAATCACCGCGCAGGCATTACCACTCGGCAAAACTGCCGTCGGCATGGCGCCAGATCGGGTTGCGCCAGCGGTGGCCGACGGCGGCGCGTTCGATCACATATTCTTCGTTGATCTCGATGCCCAGGCCCGGGCCGTTCGGGATTTTCACGAAGCCTTGGTCGTAGTCGAACACCCGTGGATCCTTCACATAGTCGAGCAGGTCGTTGCTCTCGTTGTAATGGATGCCCAGGCTCTGCTCCTGGATGAACGCGTTGTAGCAGACAGCGTCCAGTTGCAGGCACGCCGCCAGGGCAATCGGACCCAGCGGGCAATGCAGCGCCAACGCCACGTCGTAGGCTTCGGCCATATTGGCGATCTTGCGGGTTTCGGTGATGCCGCCCGCATGTGAAGCATCCGGCTGGATGATGTCGACGTAGCCCTCGCTGAGCACGCGCTTGAAATCCCAGCGCGAGAACAGCCGCTCACCCAGGGCAATCGGCGTGCTGGTCAGCGGTGCCAGCTCCTTAAGCGCTTCGTAGTTTTCGCTGAGCACCGGTTCTTCGATGAACATCAGCTTGTACGGATCGAGTTCCTTCATCAGCACCTTGGCCATGGGCTTGTGCACCCGGCCATGGAAGTCGACGCCAATGCCGACGTTCGGCCCGACCGCATCACGCACGGCAGCGACGTTGGCCAGGGCCAGGTCGACTTTGTCGAAGGTATCGAGGAACTGCAGCTCTTCGGTGCCATTCATTTTCACTGCGGTGAAACCCCGACTGACCGCTTCTTTCGCCGCTCGCGCAGTGTCTGCCGGGCGGTCGCCGCCGATCCACGAATACACGCGGATCTTGTCCCGCACCTGTCCACCCAGCAGGTCACTGACCGACACACCCAGCGCCTTGCCCTTGATGTCCCACAACGCCTGGTCGATGCCGGCCAGGGCACTCATGTGGATGGCGCCGCCACGGTAAAAGCCACCGCGGTACAGCACGGTCCAGATGTCTTCGATATTGCGTGGGTCTTTGCCGATCAGGTAGTCGGACAATTCTTCAACGGCAGCCGCGACAGTGTGAGCGCGGCCTTCGACTACGGGCTCGCCCCAGCCGGTCACGCCTTCGTCGGTCTCGACCTTGAGGAAGCACCAGCGTGGCGGAACGATGAAGGTGGTCAGTTTGGTGATTTTCATCTGTCGGTCTCTCTTGTTAGATCCAGCGCTCGCAGCGCCAAAAAAGTCTTAGCGAAGGGCTTTCCAGGCAGCCACGTAGGCCTTGGCATTGGCCGCCACTTGCTCAGGGGTCATGCCCGGCTTGAACAACCCGGACCCGAGGCCGAAGCCTTTGACGCCCGCGTCGATAAACACCTGCATGTTGTCCGGGGTAATGCCACCGACGGGCGCCAGGATCGTTCCCGCCGGCAGCACCGCGAGCCAGGCCTTGACGACCGCCGGGCCCATTTGCTCGGCCGGGAACATCTTCAGCACATCAGCGCCCTCGGCCAGTGCCGCGAAGGCCTCGGTCGGGGTGGCGACACCGGGCGACAGATAAAGGCCAGCCGCTTTCGCCGCGCGCAAAACCTTCGGATCGCTGTGGGGCATGACGATCACCTGGCCGCCGGCCGCTTTCACTTGCTCGACCTGTTGCGGCGTCAGCACCGTGCCCGCGCCAATCAGGCAATCGGCGGGCAACGTACTGCGCAGGATGCGAATGCTTTCATACGGCTCCGGGGAGTTGAGCGGCACTTCGATGACGCGAAATCCGGCTTCATACAGGACTTCGCCGATAGCAGCGGCTTCTTGCGGGCGCAGGCCACGCAGGATCGCGATCAGCCCGTTTTGCGCCAGTGCGTGTTTGAGCATGTCAGGACTCCAGTCAGGGTTAACGATGTGGCGTGGGCGAGATCAGGCCGGCAGCCAGTGCCAGCTGCCACAACCCGCGTTCGGTGGCCTGTTCGGCCAACGTCACCCGCGCAAAACCGCAGGCATCGAGCGCGCGGCTGTAGCGGCTGCACAGTTGGGAATTGCCAATCAGGATGATCGAAGGCAGGTGCACGCTGTTGCGTCGACGCCGTTGCACGCAGGCCAGGGCCGACAGTTCATGGCCGATCAACAGGCCGGACAAGTAATCCGCTTGCGCCGTGGCGCTGAGCTCGCCGGTCAGGCCGAGGCTGCGGGCGCTGAACAAGGTCGACAAGGGGCCTATTTCGCCGTCTGTCGACAACGCCACCTGTACGCCGCGATCGAACGCATCGCCATCGAATGACGCGCCGCGCTGCTGGGTACGCCCCAGAATGCTGTGTTCGCTGAGCACGGCGAAGACTTCACCGGTCATGAAGGTATCGAAATGCACGATGCAGCCGTCGACCACTTCCACCCATTTCGAATGGCTGCCCGGCAGGCCGATCAGTAGATCGGCGCCCGCCTCGCCTGCGATGTTCTGCAGTACGCCGAGCACTTGGGTTTCTTCGCCGCGCATCACGTTCGGCAAGTGCGAACGCTGGATCACCCCCGGCACGATGTGTACATCGACACCGCGAAGACTGCGAACGGTTTGCAGGGAAGTGCCGAGATTGGCGACGTTCGCCGGCGTGTCGCGATAAGCCGCCTCGCGCCAGCCCTGGGCGCTGCCCACCATGCCGCAGGCGATCACTGGCAAGTCGGGCTGTTCGTCGAGCCAATCGCCACAGGCCTGGTCAAAAGCCAGTTCAAAACCATCGACGCACTCTCGGCCGTTGATCATTCGCGCAGCCTTGGGCAACTGCATGATCCCCGACGACAGCGAGCGCTGTTCGAGCACCTGGCCGCCCGCGGCAAGTTTGTAGGCACGTAATGAGGTTGTCCCCCAATCGAGCGCGATTAATTGCGCCTGCATCGCTTCACCTGTTCTGTTTTTGGCAGTGAGTGAGGCGGACTATAAACCTTGGTGCCGCAAGATCTCAATATATAAATATCAATCCCATATATTGAGACAAGACAAAAAAAGATCGCAGCCTTCGGCAGCTACAGAATCGGGTTTACACGCGATTCATGGCGCCGCCGAAGGCTGCGATCTTTTAAACGGTATCAATTACCCTCGGCAAAATCCCGCAAGACGGCCCCGTCCATGCGGTAGCGCACCCACTCTTCCTGCGGCTGCGCGCCCAGGGATTTGTAGAAGTCGATAGCCGGGGTGTTCCACTCCAGCACGCTCCATTCGAAGCGCCCACAGTCGTTGGCACAGGCGATTTTCGCCAGGTGACGCAACAAGGTTTTACCCGCACCGCCACCGCGCTGTTCAGGTGTGATGTACAAATCTTCGAGGTACAGGCAGTTGCTGCCCAGCCACGTGGAGTAGCTGAAAAAAAACACCGCAAAACCGATGGGCACACCCTCGCGCAGGCAGATCAGGCCATGGGCCGTCGCCCCTTCACTGAACAGGCTGCGTTCGATGTCGGCGACACTGGCGATGACTTCATGGCGAGCACGTTCGTAGTCGGCCAGTTCAGTGATGAACGCGAGGATTTGCGGCGCGTCACTGGGGGTTGCCGGGCGGATTTCGATCGTCATGGACGTGCCTTGTCAGAAGTTGAAAACGCCATACTAAGGCGCCGCGAGAATTGTGGCGAGGGAGCAGGCTCCCTCGACCCCCATGCACCTTACTCCGGTCCACGCTAACCCTGGCATCGCGAACCTGAGACCTAACATGAACGCCTTGCATGATAGATAGATGACCTGCGTATTTATCGGGTCAAGGAACCGCGACATGTCCACTGCCACACCCCCAGTCTCCAGCAAATTGTTCGGCCTCTTTTGCCTGGCCAGTTACCTGCTCTCGCTGTCCTACGGTTCGACCTTTTTGCTGTCGCTGCTGATCGGCTCGCGCGGCGGCAACGAACACGACGCCGGCAGTGTAATTTCGGCGGCGATGCTGAGCACCTTTGCTGCGGTGATTGCGTCCGGTCACTTGTCCGACCTGCTCGGTGCCGCACGTTCGGTCGCGCTGTTCGGCCTATTGCTGGTGGTGGCCAGCCTGGGCTTCGCCTTGACGCCGGGCTTGGGCCATCTCCTGCTGTTTTTCGGGCTATTGCTGGGGTTGGGTTGGGGGGTGTTCTACACCCTCGGGCCGATCATTGTCGCGAGCCTGGTCACTCCCGTGCAACGGGCCAAATACTTCGCACTGCTGTCGGGCAGCATGATGACCGGGATCGGCAGCGGGCCCTTGCTGGGTCGCGTCGCAAGCGCCCTCGGCTTCCCGGTGACAGCCGCGTTTTATCTCGCTGCACTGGCCAGCCTGATCGGGGTTTTGCTGCTCTGGCAGCTCGATCGGCATCTGAAAAATGCATCGCTGGAATCGACGGCGGTTTCGCGGATTTCCTGGCGTGCAACGGCCCAGGTGCTGTCCTCCAGAGCGGTGTTTCCAATCATCATGGTCGGCCTCGGCGGTTGCGTTTTCGGTGGCTTGTCGAATTTCCAGACCAGCTACGCAGCGGCGCGCTCGCTCGACTATTCGCTGTTCTTCCTGGGCTTCATGGGCGCGGCGATCAGCAGCCGCATGCTGATCGCAGGTTTCGTGGTCAAGCGTGATCCGTTGCGCGCTTCCTGCCTGCTGTCAGGCCTGATGCTGGGCTCGATCCTGCTGTTCGGCTTCGTGGTCGATGATGGCTTGAGCTACGTGGTCGCGGCGGCCATGCTCGGGGTCGGCTACGGGCTGACTTACTCGGTGATCAATGGCCTCGCCGCCAATGAAGCGCCGACCGGGACCACTGCGCAATCCTTGCTTTTGTTCAGCCTGTCGTACTTCATCGGCGTGTTCGGCTTTCCGTTGCTCGCCGGGAAAATCATCGTCGAACAAGGCATGGCCAACCTGCTACTTACCGTCATCGCGATCGCCCTGCTCAATTGGCTGATCACCCTGGGCCGATTGATCTGGCGTCACGTCTGCTCAACCCAGGCGATGCAACGAGTCTAGACCGTTCGTCGCTGATCAGGCACCAATTCAAAACGGGGGCGGACCAACATCAGGTAAGGACTCTTAATCAATGGAGACACCGCGCCATGCTCCCGACCAGGTTGACCGCCCTCGCCCTCGCTGTCCTGATGTCCCCGCTTGTCATCGCTGCCACGACCGCGTCCGGCACCGGCCCGACCAACCCGGTCGAAACACCCAGAGTTCCCGCCCTCCAGAGCGCCCCCGTGATCAACATCAACGGCACGGGCGTCGACAGCAACTTGCCGCCGTCGACCGGCACCGATCCGCGGATCCAGGGCAACGATGCAGGCCGCCAGGGCGGCCTGAACCTGCCCGATACCAAGACGCCCGATAAAGCCAGCCCCGGCATAGGTTCTACCACCACCGAAAGCCCGGGCTCAATAGGTGGCGCAAGCCAGTAGCTCGCCACTCTACCGACTCATCACAACGAAGAGGTAACCATGAACGCCGATAAAAACCTGGAAAAAGAAGTCCTGACCCGCCTGCTGCACGCCCACCCCAGCGGTCTGGGCAAGGAGGTGCTGGACAATTACCGTGGGGAGAAAGTCGTGGCCAGTACCCTCGCTGCACTGCAGGAGCGTGGACTGATCCAGCACGGCAACGTGCAATGCAACGAAGCCGGCGAACACTCGCTGAACCTGCCGATCAAACTCAGCGCTGCCGGCGTTGAAGCGGCACGCAAGCTGGATGTTTGAACCCACCAAGAAGCCAGGAGAAATCCCATGCCTCGTGGAAGCAAAGACAAATACACCGCCGAGCAGAAACGCAAGGCTGAACATATCGAAGACAGTTACGAGCGCAAAGGCGTGTCTAAGGACGAAGCCGAAGCGCGTGCCTGGGCGACCGTGAACAAACAGTCCGGCGGTGGTGAGCGTGCCGGTGGTTCAGGGCGCAAGAAGCCGGCCCGCGCCAAAGCGCAAGATCGAGAGGAATCGTCGCGACGTGCGGTGCTCAGCCGTGAAGGTCATTCGCGCAACAGCAAGGCTTCGCGCGAGGTGCAGACCGTCGAAAGCCTGATGAAAGAAGCCCGGGCGAAGAATATTCCGGGCCGGTCCAGCATGCGCAAGCAGGAGTTGATCGAGGCGTTGCGCAAGGCTGGCTGATATAGGTTGAATTCCAGGGCCTCTTCGCGAACAAGCCCGCTCCCACATTTGATCGCGTTTCTTCAGGTAGAATCCGGTCGAAATGTGGTAGCGAGCCTGCTCGCGAAGGCGTTCCGACGAAAGCGGTAGATCAGGCGCCGATACTCTTGCGGATCAACTCATCCACCTCAGCAGCCCCAGGCGAAGTCGCCGGCCCCCACCGGGTCACCGACAGCGCCGCGGCCGCATTGGCCCGTTGCGCGGCATCAAGCGCAGACAACCCCTGCGCCAACCCCGCCACGAACACCCCGGCATGGGCATCGCCGGCGCCATTGCTGTCTACCGCCTGCACCTTGAAGCCTGGTACATGTCGACGTTCGCCCGGCTGCTGAATCCAGCATCCTTGCGGCCCGTCGCGAACGACCATGAGCACATCGCGCGGCAAATATTCGACCAGACGATCCAACGCCTGGTCGATTTTCGTCGCGCCTGTAATCTTCAACGCTTCGGCGCTGTTACTGGTCCACACGTCGATGCGCGCCAGCAACGCCTGCATCAGCGGCGCATCCGGGGAATCCACCAACGGCCCCGGATCGAACACCACATTGATCCCGTTCGGCAACGCCAGCACCCAATCCACCAGCGCCCGCGCCTTCCCCGCCTGCAGGAGGCTGTAGCCGCTGACATAGACATAATCGCCCGCCTCGACCGGCACACTGCCCAGGTCTTGCGCAGTCAATTCGCCTTCGGCACCGATGTAGGAAACGAAACTGCGTTCGGCCGAGGCGTCGGTGATGGCGACGCATAACCCGGTATCGCGCTCGGCGCGCTCAGCAATGCCGATCCGGATGCCTTCGGCGTTCATTGCTTCACGCGCCAGGTCGCCGAATCGCCCGGTGCCGTGGCGACCGAGGTAGACCACCGAAAGACCATTGCGCTGGGCGGCTGCCATCACATTAAAACCGCCGCCAGCCTGGAAACTCGCGGACTGCGCCAATACATCGCCCCCCGCTTGCGGCAGTTTATCCACGGCCATCACCAGGTCGATGATGACCTGGCCGGTGTGCAGCAACTTAGGCATGAGCATTCTCGATCAACGCGGCCCGACGATCTTTCGCCCCGCCGAGCACCCGATAAATGCCACCGGCGACCACGAAGGTCACGATCCAGCCGAGACCGTTATGCCCCAGCCACGAGTCGGACAGGAAGCCTTTGAACCAGACGTTTTCTGCCGTGGTGCCGATGGTGGTGAAACTGAAACCGAGCACGATCGCCACCGCCCAGGCACCGAACGCGCGCCACTCGACGCCGCCGTGATACCAGTAGGCGCTACGCGGGCTGACGTCCAGCAGGTCCTTGGGGCTGTAGTAATGACGATGAATCAGATCGACCACGAAGATCCCTACCCATGCCGTGATCGGCACTGCCAACAGGGAAATGAAGGTGATGAACGGGCCGTAGAAACTGTCGGCGATCAACATGAAGTAAATCGAACCGGCGAAAATCGCCACGATGTCCACCACCACGGCGTAGACGCGCTTGACCTTCAGGCCGAGGGTCAGCGTGGTCAGGCCGGCGGAATACACCGACAGGTTGTTCGACAGCAGCAGGCCACCGAACGCGGTGATCAGGTAGGGCACGGCCATCCAGGTCGGCAGCATGTCGCGGATGGCGATGATCGGGTCGGCGGCCTGGGCCAGGTCGTTGTTGCCCACCGACAACAGGCCTCCGAGGGTGATCAACAGCACCAGTGGAATGCCCGCGCCGAACGCCGCTGACGCCACCAGGCGCACGGCCTTCACGCTGCGGTGCTGGTAGCGCGACATGTCCGCGCCAGCGTTGGCCCAGCCGATCCCGGTGCCGGCCGCCATGGTGCCGATACCGATGATCATCGCGCTCATCGGTGCCGGCGTGGCGTTGAACACCGCGCTCCAGTCGATGGTGGCGCAAAGGAAACCGCCGACCAGGATATTCAGTGCCCCGAACACATAGGTCGCCCATTTCTGGATCACCAGCAATGTGGCGTGACCGAGGCCGGACACCGACAAGGTCAGCAGCACGAAAATCGCGATGAACAGCAGGGTCAGCAGTGGCGCGCTTTTGGCCTCTACCGGCGAACCAAAGAGAATCGAGCACAGCGACAGCAGAACGAACGCGGCAGTGGTGGTATTGACGGTTTCCCAGCCCAGGCGCGACATCAGCGATACCAGGGTCGGGCCGATATTGCCGCGCACGCCGAAGATGGCGCGGGACAGGGTCAGGCTTGGCGCGCGGCCACGACGACCGGCGATGGATATGATCCCGACCACCGCGAAGGAACCGGCGGCACCGAGGATCGCGACGATGACTGCCTGCCAGATCGCCAACCCGCGAAACGCCACGAGGGTCGCGCCCAGCGGCAGGCCGAGAATGGAAATGTTGGCAGCGAACCAGACCCAGAACAGCTGCAGCGGATAACCATTGCACTCGGCCTCCGGCACCGGTTCGATGCCGCGGGTTTCCAGTTGCCCGGCGTTCGATGAACTCATGAAAAATGCTCCTGTTGCCATTTTTGTGGTTGTGGGCAATTCAGATATTGGGTGGCCCGCGACAATCCCCTGTAGGAGCTGCCGCAGGCTGCGATCTTTTGACCTTGATTTTCAGCGACCTCAAGGCCGCCAAGATCAAAAGATCGCAGCCTGCGGCAGCTCCTACCGGGGCTCCTCAGCGCAGGGTGAGGAGTCCTTTGACGAGGGGTTCAAGTTCCAGATCATTGACCGCCTTGACCTTCTCGATCATCACCACCGGCCAACTCTCCAACCCAAGGCAAGCCCCGAGCATCGCCCCCAGAATCGCCGCGATGGTGTCGGTGTCGCCACCCAGGCTGGCGGCCATGCACAGTGCATCAAAGGCATTCACTTCACCTATGGCCACTTGCTGGGCCAGGGCAAACGACACCACCACCGACTCCTGGGAAGCCACCGAGGTGCCGATCACGTCGTACAGCACATCGGCGAGCAACGCCTTGTCACTGTCGACGCTGATGCTGCGCGCCCAACTGATGCGCGAAGCGATTCGTCCGCCGGCTACCCAGTGACCATGGCCTTCGGCTTGCTGGGCGATTTGCTGGCCGAGGTTCAGCGCCTCGCCCAGGTCCATGCCGTTGATGCCGGCGGAAACCACCGCCGCCACCGCCGCCGCGCTGGAAATGCCCAGCGTGGTGTTGTGGGTGACCTGGCAGGCCTGCACCACGGCATCGATGAAGCGCTCGGCTTTGGACACATCCGCGGCAATCCCGACCGGCGTGATCCGCATCGCCGCGCCATTGGTAGTGCCGTACCGACCGGCTTCTTCGGGCGAGTGGCCGGCGAGGATCATTTCGATCGCGCGCTTGGTCGAAGGGCCGAGCAAGTCCTGCGAGCCCTTGGCCTGCATCACGGCTTCCCATTCGATCAAGCGCTGTGCGAGTACCGCGGGTTGGATGTTGCCTTGACCTTCGACCAACAATTGACCGACCAGAATGGCTTGTTCGGTGTCGTCGGTGATCGAGCCCTTGGGCATATTGGCGGCGATCGGCTGATCGGGACCGGCATCTTCAAGGCCGGTGATCTCGCCAAAGCGCGCCTGAATCTGGCTGCGGCTAAGGGATTGGGTCGGCATGCCAAGCGCATCGCCCAGGGCCAGGCCGTAAAACGCGCCTAGCGCACGATCGAGCGCAGTCATTTCGATGGTCCGAATTGCAGGTGCAGGCGAAAATGCACAGGATCGAGCAGGCTTTCCACCTGTTCCATGAAACGGTTTTTCCGGTCATAGGTGGTGCGCAAGGCCTTAAGGAAAACCGTGCCGACCGGCCGCCCCAACAGTTCGGCATCGGTGGCGTTCAACGGCTCGGCGCCGATCCATTGATCACCGCGCTCGCCGATATAGCCATAGGCGGCCAACGTGATGGTCAGCGAGTTATCGATCAAGCCAACCCGCGGCAGGCTTTCCAGGCCGCCGGTAGCAGGCATCAATGAGCGTTCAAGGGAGACCAGCGTGCCATCGTTGGAGCGGCGGCGACGGTCCAGGGTGATGAACTGGTCAGTGCCGAAACGCGGTAGCAGGTCGGGACGGCTCACGGCTTCCAGCCGCAACACTTCGGTATTGACCAGTGCGCCGCTGTCGGCAAGGGCCTGCGCCCAGCCGCTGCGCTGATCCAGTACCACCCCGTCGAAGGTGACGATGGAACCGACCCCGCTTTGCGTCGCAATGTAGTTGCGCCGTTTCAACTCGGCCAGCGCTTCACGCAAGGTTCCTCGGCTGACTTTGAATTCTTGAGCCAACTGATGCTCGCCCGGCAGATGAAAACCGTCCTCCATGAGGCCGCTTTCGATGCGCCGGATGAGTTCGTCGACCACCCGTTGTTTCTTGTCGAATCGTACCTGTCTAATCATGTACAAATTGATACCCGAAACGAGTTGCGACGGGCAAGGAATATTTACGGGAGATGACAGAAGGGATCGTTCCCTCGCTCTGCGTGGGAATGCAGCCCGGGACGCTCTGCGTCCCTTTCGAGAGCTGGAACGCGGAGCGTGGGAACGATCAGTTGTGGGGTTAACGCTGCTTGAGGCGGTCGATGACGACGGCCAGCAGTAGGATCGAACCGCGAATCACATACTGATAGAAGGTATCGATGTTCTTCAGGTTCATCGCGTTCTCGATGATCGCCAGGATCAACACCCCGGCAATCACATGCCGGATCATGCCGATCCCGCCACTGAGCGACACGCCGCCGAGCACGCAGGCCGAGATTACCGTCAGCTCGAAGCCCTGCCCGATCATCGGCTGACCCGAGGTCATGCGCGATGCCAGGATCACCCCGGCCAGTGCACCGATCAGGCCGTGCACGGCGAAGATGATGATCTTGGTCCGGTCAACGTTGACCCCCGCCAGCAGCGCCGCTTCCTGGTTGCCGCCGATGGCCATGGTGTTGCGCCCGTAGGTGGTGTAGTTGAGTAACCAGCCAAAGAACAGGAAGCAGACGATGGTGATCAGGATCGGCACCGGAACGCCGAACAACTGGCCGTTGCCGAACACGAAGAACGACTCCTGGGACACCCCCACCGCCTTGCCATTGGCAAAGATGTAGGCCAGGCCGCGCACGATCTGCATGGTCGCCAGCGTGGTGATCAGCGCATTGACTCGCAGCTTGGCAATCACGATGCCGTTGATCAGGCCGACGATCAGCCCCATCGCCAGCGCCGCGCTGACACCGAGAAAGACGCTGTCGGTGTCGCGCATCACCACGGCGGCAACCACCCCGGCGCAGGCGATCACCGACCCCACCGACAAGTCGAAATGCCCGGACGCCAGGCAGTACAACATGGTGCATGCCGCGATCCCGGTGGTGGAAATCGCCAGGCCCAGGCCGCGCATGTTCAATGGCGAGAGGAAGTTGTCGATCAGCAAGGTGCAGAGCACGAAGATACCGACGGCCGCCAGCAGCATCACCCAGTCATCGAGAAAGCGCCGCAGGTCCAGGGGTTTGCGTGCAGTCGGCAGGGTTTCGTTTTGGGTTGTCATCATAGTCACCTCTCAGTTCGCCACGCCGTCAGCGCGTTGGCGCGGCAAAGCCAGTTGCAGCAGGTTGGATTCATTGGCCTGTTCGCGGCTCAGTTCGCCGCGCAGTGCGCCTTCGCACAACACCAGGATGCGGTCGGAAATGCCCATCACTTCCATCAGGTCGCTGGACACCACGATCACCGCAATGCCGCTGGCGGCCAGGTTATGGATGATCTGGTAGATTTCGGCCTTGGCGCCGATGTCGATGCCACGGGTGGGCTCGTCGAGCAGCAGGACTTTCATTGGCATCGACAGCCAGCGACCGAGAATGGCCTTCTGCTGGTTGCCACCGGACAGGAACTTGATCTGTTGCCCGGCGTGTGGCGTTTTTACCTTCAGCGCCTTGATCTGCTTGTCGGCGTTGCCCTTCTCCCACAGGCCACGCAACAGGCAACCAAAGGTTGAATGCGCACCACGGGCGCTGATGTTGATGTTCTCGGCGACGCTTGCCAGCGGCAGGATGCCCTCCTTCTTGCGGTCTTCGGGACAGAGCAGGATCCCGGCCGCAATCGCATCCCGGGGCGAGCGCAGTTTCAGTTCATGGCCGCGCAGTTCAAGACGGCCGGCGCTGTTGCGTTCCAGCCCGCTAAGCAGGCGAAACAATTCCGTGCGCCCCGCGCCGACCAGGCCGAACAAGCCAAGGATCTCGCCCTTGTGCGCATCGAAACTCACCGGTTCGCGCAGGCCTGGCCCGAGCAGGCGGTCGACCTTCAACGCCACCGCGCCGCGCTGGCGCGGGCGGTAATCGTAGATGTCCTGAATGTCCCGACCGACCATACAGGTGACCAACTGATCATGGGTCAACTCGCTCATGTCTTCGAAGGTGCGCACGTAACGGCCGTCCTTGAACACCGTCACCGCGTTGCAGATGCGGAACACTTCCTCCATGCGATGGGAGACGTAGAGCACCACTTTGCCTTCATCGCGCAGCCGACCGATGATCGCCATCAAGCGGTCGATCTCCCGCGCCGAAAGACTGCTGGTAGGCTCGTCGAAAGCAATGACATGCGCGCCACGGGACAAAGCCTTGGCGATCTCGACCAGCTGCCGCTGACCGAGCGACAGGCGCCCGACTTTCTCCTGCGGGTCGATTTCGTCGGCCAGGCCCCTGAGACAGGCCAAGGCTTGCTGGCGCAAAGTTGCGCGATTGATCAAGCCGAAACTGGCCGGCAAGTGACCGAGAAACAGATTTTCCGCCACGGTCATTTCCGGCACCAGGTGCAGTTCCTGATGAATCACCGCGACCCCGCTGCCAATGCTGTCGGCCGTGGACTTGAACGCCATCGTCTGGCCGCCTATCTGCAGGTCGCCACTGCTCGGGGTGTAGGCGCCGCCGAGGATTTTCAGCAGGGTCGACTTGCCGGCACCGTTCTCGCCCATCAAGGCATGAACCTGCCCCGGATGGGCGACGAAGTTAATGTTGTCCAGCGCCTTCACACCGGGAAAGGTTTTGCCGATCCCGTTGAAGCGCAAGCTGCCACTGCCACTCAAAGAGCTGCCGGTGTGTTGTTGTACTTGTGTTTGCGCCATAACCACCTCATCGCACAGATCAGGCAACCCCGTTGCCAGGGTCACCGATGAAATCAACCGGCCCTCAGTTCCACAGGCCGATCTTTTCCAGTTCCTGCTTGAAGTTGTCTCGCGTGATCAGTGTCACGTCGTCCATGGCGGTGTATTTCGCCGGTTCTTTGCCGCTGGTGACCCACTCGTACATCATGCTGGCGGTGTTGTAGCCCTCGATGTGCGGGCTTGGCAGCATCGACCCGTAGAAGCCGCTGTCGGGTTTCTTAAGCTCGCCAATGGCGTCGGTGCCGTTGATGCCGATGCCGATCACGTTCGCCGCGGCAAAGCCGGCGGCTTCCGTGGCACGCACGCCGCCCAGCACGGTGTTGTCGTTCATGCCGCCGATGATCAGGTTCTTCGCCGCGCTCGGTAGCTTCACCAGTGCCGAGTTGGTGGCGTCCATGCTGCCCGGTACGTCGAGGGTTTTCAGGGCCGTGAACAGGATGTGGTCTTTGGGCATGCCGGCATCTTCCAGCGCCTTGACCGAGCCGTCGGTGCGTTTCTTGCCGGTGTCGAGCTCGTTGAAGGTGTTGATCACCGCATAGGTGTCTTTCCACTCCCAGCCGCGCTTCTTCGCCTCGGTGGCCATGGCGCTGCCCTGCTTCTGGCCGACTTCAAAGGCGGCCATGCCCAGGTAAGGGACGTCCTCCATGAACTTGCCGCTGGCATCGACGAAGCGGTCATCCACGGCGATCACTTTCAAGCCATTGAGCTTGGCCTTGGCCATGATTGCAGGGCCCAGGGACACGTCCGGCGGGCAGATCACGAAACCCTTGGCACCGTTGGCCGCCAGGCTGTCGATGGCCGACAGGGTTTTCTCACCGTCAGGCACGGCGATCTTGATCAGGGTGAAGCCCTTTTCCTTGCCAGCCTTTTCAGCGAAGGCCCATTCGGTCTGGAACCAGGGCTCCTCCGCTTGCTTGACCAGGAATCCGATTTTCACTTCCTCAGCCGCCAGCAGCGTGCTGCTCAGGCTGAACGCGCTGACCGCCACGGCGGCGCAGCATAGGGAACGGATGGCATGACGACGATTCATAAGCTGACTCCTTGTTGTTTTTGTTGAGCGTAGTGCCAATAGTCATATCGTATGATGATTGAATTTCAGGCGCAGTTTTGCACCTGAGACCCGGATGACCTAGTCGTGGTACATCACTGAGCGCCCGCCATCGATGGTGATGCACGAAGCGTTGATGAACGGTGCTTCATCACTGGCCAGGAACACCGCGGTCATGGCCACCTCGATTGGCTGGCCGATGCGCCGCGGCGGGTGCAGGTCGAAGGCGCGCTGACGTTCGGCATGGGGGTCGGCAAAGCCGTTCCAGTAGTCGACGTTCAATTGGGTTTCGATGTAGCCCGGCGCGATGGCGTTGACGCGAATGCCCTTGGGTGCGTATTCGATACCCAGGGCGCGGGTCAGGCCGAGCAGGCCGTGCTTGGCTACCGGATAAGGGAAGCAGCCTGGAATGATGTGGGTGGAATGGGTGGAAGCGATGTTGATGATGCTGCCGATGCCTTGCTCGATCATCTGCGGCAATACAGCCTTGCAACCGTACCAGGCACCGTCCAGGTCAATGGCGAAGCAGCGACGCCAGTCTTCCTCGGTCATTTCCAACGGATCTCGGAACACGTTGACCCCGGCGCAGTTGACCAGCACGTCGATCCGCCCGTGAAGCTCAACCGCCAGCCTGGCCATCGCCTGCAAGTCCTGCTGCTGGGAAACGTCGGCCTTGATCGCCACCACGTCAGCCCCTTTGCTCCGCCACTGTACCGCGACGTTTTCGACTTTTTCGGCCTGGATATCGCTGATGACCAGCTTGGCTTGCTGGGAAGCGAAGGTTGCAACGATCGCCTCGCCGATGCCCTGGGCGGCGCCGGTCAACAGTACGACTTTGTTTTTCAGGCGCTCGCCCTTGGGTGCCTCGGGCACCGGCGGTAACGAAAGAGGTTCAGCCATGGATCAGGACTCCTGTTCGAAAGCACGACGAAAACCGGACGTCAGGTCCGGTCAAAAGGGCGTTGAGGAAGAAACAGGCAGGCGCGAAACGTTTCAGCATCGGGGTGCTTTGAAACGCGGACTCCACGAGGGAGTGCGGGGGAATATCGCTGCATCACTTCACCTGTTTTGTTTTTGTAAGTGTGAATGCGTGTAACTGATGGCGCCGACTATAAACCCGACGCGCAGGAAATCTCAATATATATATTCGCATCCCATATTTAGGGATTTAACCTGAAAATCGGCTACAGGACTTTCCTGCAACGTCGACGCGAATCGCCAGCACTGCCCCATCCAGCGGATGCCCAAGGGGGCTCGCGGCGCTGGTGATGTACAGGGTTTTCAAGTCCGCATCGCCAAATACGCAACTGGTCGGACGGCTGACGGGCAGTTCGATTACCCGATCGACCTGCCCGTCAGGTGTCAGCCTGAGCAGGCAACTGCCGTCCCATCGGGCATTCCAGACAAAACCCTCGGCGTCCATTGCCGAGCCGTCCGGGCCGCCGAGTGGATGAGGACCGAACCAGGCCTGTGCCGGGTCAAGATGGCCATCGGCACGAATAAAGTATCTGCACAACGTGCCGTCGAGACTGTCACCGAAATAGACGGTAGTGGCGTCGTCGCTCCACAACAATGTATTGGGGATACCCAGTCCACGCAGCAGTGGCGTGACCCGCGCATCGCTATCGATTCGGAACAGGCAACCGCAACGCCGTTCGACGGGCAGGTCTTCGCCCTGCTCGCCGATGTTGTTCTGCATGGTGCCAAGCCACAGCCTGCCCTGGGCATCGCAGCGGGCTTCGTTCGCGCGGTTACCAGGCTGCGGATCCGCGACGCAAAACAAGCTCAGTCGCGGTTCCAACCCCGGGGAATCAAGGTCAAGCCGATACACGCCGCTGCTCAAGGTCACCAGCGCATCACCGCTCGCACAGGGGATGAACGCCGACACATGCTCCGGCATCTGCCAGATCTGCACGTTGGCGCCGATCAACCGCAGCGCCTGTTTGCCGGCAATGTCCACCCAGTACAGCGCCTGGGTCGGCGCATCCCAGAACGGACCTTCGCCGAGTTGCGCCCGGTGCTCGGTAACCGCAGTCAACGTCATGAAACCTCCTGCTTTTTTATTGTTTTTCGGTAGGAGCCGGCTGGCTGGCGATAGCGTCCTTCAAGAGCCGCATCGCCAGCAAGCCAGCTTCTACAGGTTGTCAGCCGGCTTTTTTTCCGGCCATGACCTGCGGGTAATAGCGCTTGATCGCCAGGTCGGCGTTATCGATCAGGGTCATGCAGGCCCACACACCCCGCGCGGTGTCCCGGGCGGCGATGGCGTCGGCCATGTCTTTATGAATGGGCAAGGTGCGGCGCAGCTCGTCGGGGTTGGCGGCGGACACTTCGAAACACACTGCCAACAGCGCGCCCAGGGCCGGGACCATTTGCTCGATGAATTGATTGTGGCTGGCAGCGAGAATGCACTCGTGGAAGAGCTGGTCGGCGCGGTTGTAATCGACTCCGCTGTCCACCGCTCGCGCCAATGCGTTGTAGGCTCGTAAAATGGCATCGAGCTGTTCGGCGGTCGCACGCTCGCAAGCCCAGCGCACGGCCATCGGTTCGATGGTGCGGCGCAAGTCGAGCAAGTCATCGACGAAGTTTTCCGGCAAGCCGCTGCGTGACAGCCAACCTACGACCTGTGGATCGAAGAGGTTCCAGCGCCGTACCGGCAACACCCGCGTACCGACTTTCGGCCCGACTTCGAGCATGCCCTTGGCAACCAGGGTCTTGATGGCTTCGCGGATAACGGTGCGACTGACACCCAGTTGTTCGCCGAGGTCAGCTTCGACCTTGAGCGTCTCCCCCGGCTTGACGTGCCGGGCAGCGATCCAGCAGCCCAGCCAATCGACCGTCGAGGCGTGAAAACTGCTGGACATGGACACCTCAAAACCGTTTGTGATGGGTGTCCACGCTAATCATCATATGATTGGCTGTCAATTTGATTTTGTGAGGAACTGCCGAAATCGAAATCATTGTGGGGGAAGTGTCAGGGCTCAAGGCCGATGGGGAAGAACTCTCCACCGCTCCACACGCCTAGCCATCGCTGCCCGTCGATCTCCCGCGTCACCGCCAGCTCTACCAGTTGGTAGAACACATTGCGATGGATCAGCGCTTCGAGATTGGTGCGCACATGCACGTAAGGCGCCGGCTCTTGAGTGGCTGGATCGATCACCACGCGAATCGGGTGCTCGGGACCGGCCTCGGTGGTTTCGTCGACATTGGTGGTGAAGCGCAACACCTGCGCCTCGCCCTCGCCGTCCACGTCCACCGCAATCGCCACGAAAGGCGCATCGTCGACCTTGATCCCGACCTTCTCGACCGGAGTGATGAGGAAGTAATCATCACCGTCGCGGCGAATGATGGTGGAGAACAGCTTGACCATCGGCTTGCGTCCGATCGGCGTGCCCAGGTAATACCAGGTGCCGTCGCGGGCGATGCGCATGTCGATGTCGCCGCAAAAATCGGGGTTCCACAAGTGGACCGGTGGCAAGCCTTGGGTCTTGGGGATTTGCCCCAGCAGGTCATTGGCTTTTTGCGGGCCACTCATGGTGCTCTCCTTGAAATTACTGGTCGCTGAGCCCCAACAGGCTACGCGCGTACTGCTGCAGCGGCGGGCCCATCAGGTCTTCGGGTTTTTCGTCATGGAATGTCAGTAGACCGCCACGACTGTTGATACGTGCAGTATCAATCAAATACTGGGTGCTGGTCTCGATCAACATGATCTGAATCACGCCGGTATCGATACCAAGGCGATCCACGGCCTCCTGATCCAGCCATTCATCCGAGTTGCCAATGCGGTCATCGGACTTGGCGAAACGGGTATAGAGCAGGTAGTGGGCACCGACGGCACGGGCTTCGCCCATGGCCTGGTCAAGGCCTTGCGGTGTGCGGGCGCGGCGGACCATCGGGAAATACTCGACGAAACCATCGAAGGCGACTTCGGCGATCACATTGGGGCGCGGGTAGACGGCGCTGCCCGGCGGCATAAAGGCGCCCTGGGCAATGTAGACGAACGAGTCTGGCTGGATACGCAGGTTATTCACCCGGCGGCTGTCGCTGTGGTCCAGCAGGCCGGCGTCACTCATGTGGTAGCGAGTCCCTTCGGCCATGTCGCTGACATTCATGCAGCCACCGAGCGCCATAATGGCCAGCAGCAAAACCAGGCTACGCATCCTATCCTCCAGGGGCCGGTGACGGAAAACCGGCGAATGGCCGTAGGATGCAGCTTTTGCGCCAGCTCAAGTGCGTCGCCGCTTGATAAATCGCATTCGCGAGCAGGCTCGTTCCCACAAGGGTTGGCGCCATACCTGCTCGCGAAGAGGCCGACTCAGCCGCCGATAATCTTCATGACGGTCGCACCACCGGAAAACGCCACTTCCTGCTTGTCGCCCAACGCCTTGACCAACAACCGCTGTAACGCCGGAAGCGCCTGATGACGCGGCTTGTCCAGCAGATCGCCAACATAGTGGCGATTGCTTGACGACAAACAGCCATGCAGCCAGCCCGTGGACGACAGGCGCAACCGCGAGCAGGTGCGGCAGAACGGCACGCTTTCATTGGCGATCACGCCGAAATGCCCCAGCCCCGGAATTTCATAACGCACAGCGGTGGCATCGACAGGCGCATCGGCCTGGAGATATTCATAGCGCTCGCCGATCAGGCCCAGCAGCTGTTGCAGGCTGACAAACTGCTGCAGGAAGGCATTGGAGTCGCTGGCCAGGTGGCCCATGCGCATCAACTCGATGAAGCGCAGTTCATAACCGCGTTCCAGGCAGTAATCGAGCAGCGGCATCACCTGATCGAGGTTCTGGCCGCGCAGCGGCACCATGTTGACCTTGACCTTCATGCCCGCTGCACGGGCCTGGTCCATGCCATCAAGCACCGTCGCCAGATCACCGCCACGGGCAATGCCGCGAAACGCAGAAGCGTCGAGGGTATCGAGGGAAACGTTGATGCGTCGAATGCCGGCATCCACCAGGATCGGCAGCTTCTTCGCCAGTAGCTGGCCGTTGGTGGTCAGGCTGATGTCCTGCAGCCCCATCTGGCCGACGGCCGCCATGAAGGCTTCGAGTTTCGGACTGACCAGCGGTTCGCCACCGGTGATGCGCAAGCGCTCGATACCCGCCGCTTCGATCAGGTACGCGACGCCACGCGCCATGGCTTCGGCCGACAATTCATCCTGCGCAGCCACCAGCCGCTTGCCGTTGGGCACGCAGTAGGTACAAGCGTAATTGCAGGCTGAGGTCAGGCTGACTCGCAAATTGCGAAAACGCCTGCCTTGTCGGTCAACGATCATGATCACTCCGGCGCAAGAATATTCGGGCTTGCTAAAACTTGACTCACAAATCAAGTTTTAGCAAGCCCTCTGCCTGAGTATATTCCTGCGCTGCTGCGCCATGTAGCGAAATAACGAGCAATAAGGTGGCTGAATGGCTCAGCTGCTCGGGGTATCGCTGTCCCGCTTGCGCTTGTTGCCCATGCGCACGCCGATGTCCATCAGGAACTGGAAGAAGCCTTCCTGGTCTTCCAGCACATTGCTCCAGAACGGCGAGTGGTAGAGCGCCACGGCTCCGTGCACCAGCGCCCAGGACGCGCAGTAATGGAAATAAGGTGGCACGTCTTCAAGCTTGCCTTCGCTGATCCGGCCCTTGATAAGCAAGGTCAAGCGTTCGAAGTTCGAGGCGCGGATCTTGTGCAGCTCCTCGACCATCTCCGGCACCTGGTTGCCCTTGACGACCTTTTCTTCCAGGCGGTCAAACAACCGGTACCGCTGCGGGTCGCGCATGCGGAATTCGAAATAGGCGCGGGACAGGGCCTCCTTGTCCTTGTCGACATCGGCCGAATGCAACAGCTCGTTCAAATCGCGCTCATAGTCGAGCATCAGGCGCAGATAGATTTCGGCCTTGGACTTGAAGTGCTTGTAGATCGTGCCTTTGCCGATACCGACAGCATCAGCAATCATCTCGACGGTGACACTGTCTTCACCCTGGTCGAGGAACAGCTTGAGCGCGGTATCGAGAATTTCTTGCTCGCGGCGACGAAACTCACGGACCTTACGAGGTTCTTTATGCATAAGAAAAGGTCTGTAGGGGTCAAAATTCGAAGCCGCGTATTATGCCTAAATTGCGCAAAAATGCACGGATCATCCGACCATATCTGTGTTTCTTGATGATTTCTCGCAACATCGTCTGTTGATGAGAACTCTTCTGAAGCGCCCGTATTCCAAATATGTTTAAAAACCACGGCCTACAAACTGGACGGTGCGAAATACTGATCAATACTTGAACTGTCGGCGGGGCATCTCCCCCAAGTGTCACGCCGATATTGGTACCAACGGACCGCGTGCCATTGTTTTACTCCTAATGGTCTTAACCCGGATTCACCCCCCAGAACCCGGGTTTTTTTTGCCTGCGATTTAGCCTTTTACATGCGCCAACGGAAACAACCGCTTGAAGTTCTCAGTGGTCTGCTCGGCAAATCGCTCGTAGGGCTCACCCCGCAACATTGCCAGAAATTCCGCTACTTCGCGCACGTACTGCGGCAGGTTCGGCTTGCCACGGTAAGGGATCGGCGCCAGGTACGGTGAGTCGGTTTCCACCAGCAAACGATCGGCCGGCACCTTGCTTGCCACATCGCGCAACGCGTCGGCGTTGCGGAATGTGACAATCCCGGACAGGGAAATGTAGTAACCCATGTCCAGGGCGGCTTTCGCCATGTCCCAGTCCTCGGTGAAGCAGTGCAGCACGCCTGCCTGGGGCAGCGCCGCCTCATGCAGCAGGTTCAAGGTATCGGCGCGTGCGCCTCGAGTGTGGATGATCACCGGCTTGCCGGTCTGCTGCGCTGCTTGCAGGTGCAATCGGAAAGATTGCTGCTGCAACTCCGCCGCTTCCGGCTCGTAGTGATAATCCAGACCTGTTTCACCGATCGCCACCACGCGCGGATGGTTGAGCTCGTGCAACAGCCAGTCCAAGGCAGGCGCCGCCCCCGGCTGCACATCCAGCGGATGCACGCCGACTGAACAATCGACATCGTCATAGCGCTCGGCCAGGGCTTTGACATCGGCCGCGTTGTCAGCGCTGACGCCGATACACAGGAAGTGCCCTACCCCACGCTGGCGGGCCGCATCCAGGGCGGCATCCAACGAGCCGTCATGGGCGGCAAGGTCGAGGCGATCAAGGTGACAATGGGAATCTACGAGCATAAAGGGCTGCAACTTACATCGTATGAGTGGGACGGTCGGATTTCAGTGGTCCGGCCAGGTAGGTTTCGATTCGACTGCATGCAGTATTATCGCCTTCAATGACGGCTGATGCGCAGACTCCAGGCGCAGGCGGTCACCTCTGGGCAGGCAGCGTCGCCCATTGCACCAGCAGCGCCTCCAGCAACAACACCCGGTTGAGGTTGGCTTTACTCAATACCTTCTGGCGCTGGGCGAGAATCCAGTCCTGGATATTCAGGACTTTGTCCTGAGCGGTTTTTTGCGCCAGGTACTGGATCACCTTGCGCATGTCCGTCAGCCCCAACCCTTCTTCATCCTGGGTCAGCTGATAGCGCAGGATCAGGCTCGACCAATCACAGAACCAGTCGAACAGCAGCAACAACGGAATCGCATTCCAGCCTTCGGCCAACTGTGTCGGCGATTGTTGCTGCTTGAGCAACTTCTTCACCCCATCGACCACTTGCGCGCGCTGCTCGCGCACGCCCTGGGCGCTCAGGTTCACGGCGGCCAGAGGCGAACCGGCTGCCAGCGTCAGCAACTCGATGCGCTCTTGCGGCGAACAGTCCGGCAAGGCCGTGGCCAGCCAGTCCAGACTCATGGCCTCGCCCGGCAGCGGACAGGCTTGCTGCACACAGCGACTCTTGATGGTCGGCAACAGCCGACTGGGCTGGTGGCTGACCAATAGTAATACCGTGTCGCCAGACGGTTCTTCCAGGCTTTTGAGCAAGGCGTTGGCGGCGTTGATGTTCATCGACTCGACCGGTTCGATCAACACTACTTTACGCCCACCCAGTTGCGCGGTCTGCACCACGAAACTGACCAGGTCGCGCACCTGGTCGACCTTGATTGCCTTGTCGGCTTCTTCCGGCTCCAGGATGTAGTTGTCGGGATGACTGCCGGCCTTGAGCAACAGGCACGACTTGCATTCGCCACAAGCGCCCTGCGGGGTCGGACGCTGGCACAGCAAACTGGCCATCAAGCGTTCGGCCAGGGCCCGCTTGCCGATTCCGGCCGGGCCATGCAGCAAATAAGCATGGGCGTGTTGCGCACGACCCGCCAGTTGCTGCCAGAGGCTGTCTTGCCATGGATAGGCTTCAGCCACGGCTCAGCTCCAACAGGCGTGGCAGCAGGGCATCCAGGGATTGCTGGACCTGTGCCAACGGTTGTGCGGCGTCGATCAGCACGTACCGCGCAGGCTCCGCTGCTGCGCGCTTGAGGAAGGCACTGCGCACGGCATCGAAAAAGGCCCGGCCCTCCAGCTCAAAGCGATCCAGACGTCCACGGGCACTGGCGCGCGCCAGCCCCACTTCCACCGGCAGGTCGAAAATCAACGTCAGGTCAGGGCGCAGATCGCCTTGGACAAAGGTTTCCAGCGTCGCAATACGTTCCAGCGACAAGCCGCGGCCACCGCCCTGGTAGGCGTAGGTCGAATCGGTGAAGCGATCACATAACACTACGGCACCGCGGGCCAGCGCCGGGCGTATGACTTCGGCCAAGTGCTGGGCGCGCGCCGCGAACACCAGCAACAGTTCAGTGTCCGGGTTCATGACCTCATCGACCGGCGCCAACAGCACTTCGCGAATGCGTTCGGCCAGCGGCGTGCCGCCCGGTTCGCGGGTCAGCAGCACCTCGATACCGGCAGCGCGCAGGCGTTCGGCCAGGTATTCGCGATTGGTGCTCTTGCCGGCGCCTTCCGGGCCTTCCAGCGTAATAAACAAGCCAGTCACAGGCAGTCCTTAGTCAGATTCATTGCGGGCTTTGCGGTGGTGTTGTGTTCGGTTCGGATTGCGGTTCCGGCGTTGCAGCAGGTTCAGGCACGGGATCTTGCGCGGGCACCGCAGGTGCAGCCTCGGGCGCTGAGTCTGGCGCTGAGTCGGGCGAAGCCGCCGGGACAGGGGGCTGGGCTTCGGAAGCCTCGGGCTGCGTCGTTTCGGTTTGCGGCACCTCCATTGGCGGTGCATCGGTTGGCGACGCCTCGGAATCCGGCGTTTCGGGCGAGCCCACCGGTGCCGGACTGGAGCGATAATCGGCGCGACGCTTGAGCTGGAACTCTCGCACGGCATTATTGTGCGCGTCCAGATCATCGGAGAACACATGGCTGCCGTCGCCGCGAGTGACAAAGTAGAGGCTGGTGCCTTCCACCGGATTGAGTGCCGCGTGGATGGCTTCGCGGCCGACCATGGCAATCGGTGTCGGCGGCAAGCCGGAAATCATATAGGTGTTGTAGGGGGTCGCTTCCTTGAGATGGGCGCGAGTCAGCTTGCCGTTGTAACGGTCACCCAGGCCATAGATCACCGTTGGGTCCGTTTGCAACAGCATGCCGATCTCCATCCGACGCACGAACACGCCGGCAATTTGCCCGCGCTCCTGTGGCACGCCGGTTTCCTTCTCCACCAGCGAGGCCATGATCAGGGCTTGATAGGGACCGGAGTAAGGCAGGTCGGCGGCACGCTGACTCCACTCCTTGGCCAGTACGTCGTCGAGGCGCTGGTAAGCGGTTTTGAGCAATTCGGCGTCGGTCATGCCACGCACGAAGCGATAAGTGTCGGGAAAGAATCGTCCCTCGGGAAAAATCCCGCTATGGCCGAGCTTGTCCATGACCTGGCTGTCGCTCAGGCCTTTCAAGGTTTGCTCGAGCTTTTCTTCCTTGGCCAGGGCCGCACGGACCTGATGGAAATTCCAGCCTTCGACCAGGGTCAGGCTGTATTGCACCATTTCCCCGCGCTTCCACAGATCGATCAGACCTTCGACGGTCATGCCGGGCGTCATGCGGTACTCGCCGCTGTGCAACGGCTGCTTGGGCAAATTGAAGCGCCAGTAGACGCGCAGCCAGAACGCGTCCTTGATGACGCCGTCGGCTTCCATTCGCAGGAAAGTGCGGTTCGGGGTAGTGCCCTTGGGCACCTCCAGCAATTCTTCCTGTTTGATATTCAGCGGCTGTACCAGCGCCGAATGAATTTTCCAGGCAGAAGCACCTAACATCAGCCCCGCCAGAACCAGTCCGGTTTCCAGCAGCAGCAAGAATTTACGTCTCACGTATCAAGCATCCAGTAGCGCGCGGGCAATGGTTTGGAGTTTACGGGTGAGCGGCCCAACCGGCCAGCTCAGTGCGGCATAGGCGCGCACCGGCCAAACGCCATACACGCTGTTGCAGACAAAAACTTCGTCAGCGCCTTGCAGCTGCTCAAGCGTGATATCGGTGATTTGCAGGGGGATACCTAAAGATTCCGCCTGAGACAATAATTCGGCACGCATCACACCTTCTACGCCGCAGCTGCTCAAATCTGCGGTGATCAACACGCCGTCATGCACCAGGAACACGTTACTGAACACGCCCTCGATCACGCGACCGGCTTGATCGAGCATCAAGCCTTCAGCATGTTCGGTGTCCTGCCATTCGGCACGCGCCATCACCTGCTCAAGACGGTTCAAGTGCTTGAGACCTGCAAGAAGGGGTTGAAAGGAAAGTCGCGTGGTACACGGGAACAGGCGAATGCCTTGCTCCGCATGAGCCTGCGGGTAAACCGCAGGAGGGTTACCCGTCAGGATACGACGGGCCTGGGCCGAAGGATCGAAAGCATAACCGCGCAGGCTGTCGCCGCGGGTAATGATCAGTTTGAGTACGCCGTCGTTCAGTTGCTCGGCATAGGTCAACACCTCCGAAACCACGGCAGCATGATCCAGATTGATTGCCAACCGCCGGCACCCCTTGGCCAGCCGCACCAGATGACGATCCAGCAGGACCGGAAAGCCATCATGCACGGCGATGGTCTCGAACAGACCGTCGCCGTAGGCCAGGCCGCGATCCTTCAGCGACAATGCGTCAGCCGGCTGACCGTCGACCCAGCTGTCCATCAGCCTGCAAACCGGCGAAACACCAGCGAGCCGTTGGTGCCGCCAAAACCGAAGGAGTTGGACACGACCACATCGATATCCATGTTGCGCGCGGTGTGCGGCACGAAGTCGAGGTCGCAGCCTTCGTCCGGCTCATCGAGGTTGATGGTCGGTGGCGCCACCTGGCTGTTGATCGCCAGCACGCTGAAGATGGCCTCGACCGCGCCCGCCGCACCCAGCAAGTGACCGGTCATCGACTTGGTCGAGCTGACGGCCAACTTGTAGGCGTGCTCGCCAAACACCGACTTGATCGCATTGACTTCAGCGAGGTCGCCAGCCGGCGTCGAGGTGCCGTGGGCGTTGATGTACTGCACTTGATCGCCATTGATCCTGGCATCACGCAGCGCATTGGTGATGCAACGTGCAGCCCCCGCGCCATCGGCTGGCGGCGAAGTCATGTGGTAGGCATCGCCACTGGTACCGAAACCGATCAGTTCGGCATAGATGGTAGCGCCACGGGCCTTGGCGTGTTCCAGCTCTTCCAGCACCAGCGCACCGGCGCCATTGGACAATACGAAGCCATCACGGCCCTTGTCCCATGGGCGGCTGGCGCGGGTCGGCTCGTCGTTGCGGGTCGATAGCGCGCGTGAAGCGCCGAAACCACCCATGCCCAGTCCGCAGGCTGCCATCTCGGCACCGCCGGCGATCATCACGTCGGCTTCGTCGTACATGATGTTGCGAGCAGCCATGCCGATGCAGTGCGTACCGGTGGTACACGCCGTGGCGATGGCATAGTTAGGCCCCTGTGCGCCCAGGTGGATGGACAGGAAGCCGGAAATCATATTGATGATCGAGCCAGGCACGAAGAACGGGGAAATCCGTCGCGGGCCGGTCTCATGCAAGGTACGACTGGTTTCTTCGATGTTGGTCAGTCCACCGATACCCGAACCCATGGCCACGCCGATGCGCTCGCGATTGGCGTCGGTCACTTCCAGACCGGCATTGCGCACTGCTTGAAAACCTGCGGCCAGACCGTACTGAATGAACAGGTCGAGCTTGCGAGCTTCCTTGACCGACAGGTAATCCTCGACTTTGAAGTCCTTTACCGAGCCGCCAAAACGGGTGGAATAGGCAGAAAGGTCGGTGTGTTCGATCAGACCAATGCCACTGCGGCCAGCCAGAATGCCCTGCCAGCTGCTCGGCACATCCGTGCCCAGTGGCGACAACATACCCATACCGGTGACTACGACGCGTCTACGCGACACAGCACTCTCCTTTTTTTCAAATGACGACTTTGCATCAGGCCTAAAGAAAAAACCGCACGCCATGATGGCAGTGCGGTTTTTCCATGACAGCGAGCAACGATTACAAACTATTACGCCTGGTGGCTAGTTACGTAGTCGATTGCAGCTTGTACGGTAGTGATCTTCTCAGCTTCTTCGTCAGGGATTTCGGTCTCGAATTCCTCTTCCAGAGCCATCACCAGCTCAACGGTGTCAAGGGAGTCAGCACCCAGGTCTTCAACGAAGGAAGCAGTGTTGACCACTTCTTCTTCTTTAACGCCCAGTTGCTCGGCAACGATTTTCTTGACGCGCTCTTCGATGGTGCTCATACCTTGTTTTCACTCCTAATGGACAAATTCAGGCAGCTGGCCAGTGGGTAAGTGTATAGAAAGACTTTTCAGCTTTTCAACTGAAAGCTTCACTCCTCAAACCCGGTGACCCACTGCCTATAAATAGATTGCAGCTTTATAACGGATTTTAGACAGCTCGTATGACATTTTTTTGAAACGATCCGTCACATTTAACTCATGTACATCCCGCCGTTCACCGGGATTGTAGCCCCAGTAACGTAAGCCGCACCGTCCGACGCAAGAAAAGCGACCACGGACGCGATCTCTTGAGCTTGCCCCAGACGACCCAGCGGAATCTGCGTCTGCAAGGCTTCACGCTGTGCCTCGGGCAGTTCGCGGGTCATATCGGTATCGATGAACCCAGGGGTTACCGAGTTTACCGTAATCGAACGCGAACCGACTTCACGCGCCAGAGAGCGGCTGAAACCTTCCAGGCCGGCCTTGGCGGCAGCGTAGTTTACTTGGCCTGCGTTGCCCATGGCACCCACAACCGAGCCAATACTGATAATTCGTCCCCAACGGGCCTTGGTCATACCGCGCAAAACGCCCTTGGACAGGCGGAACAGACTGTTCAGGTTGGTATCGACCACGTCATGCCACTCGTCGTCTTTCATGCGCATCATCAGGTTATCGCGGGTGATGCCGGCATTATTGACCAGGATCGCCGGGGCACCGAACTGCGCCTGAATGGTCGCCAGGACAGCCGCCACGGACTCGTCGCTGGTGACATTGAGCTCAAGGCCAGTGCCCTGAATGCCGTTTTCCTTCAAAGTGGCGGCAATGCGCTCGGCACCAGAAGCGGAGGTCGCGGTGCCCACAACGATGGCGCCCTGACGACCCAATTCCAGGGCGATAGCCTGGCCGATGCCGCGGCTCGCGCCGGTGACCAGTGCAACTTTACCTTGCAGACTCATGCAAGCTTCTCCTGATTCAGGCCAGCGCTGCACGGGCGGCAGCGAAAGCGTCTGGGGTATTGAGATTGGAAGTCGATACGCCTTCGGCGCAGCGCTTGTTCAGACCGGCCAGTACTTTGCCCGGGCCGCATTCCACTAGATTGGTCGCGCCCTTGGCGGCCAGGGTCTGTACGGATTCTACCCAGCGTACTGGCTTGTACAATTGCTCGAGCAGATCACGCTTGAGGGTTTCCAGATCCGCCGGCACCTGGGCGCTGACATTCTGTACCACCGGGATCTGCGGAGCCTGCCAATCGATCGCGGCGATCGATTCGGCGAAACGCTCGGCCGCCGGACGCATCAGTTCACAATGCGACGGCACGCTGACCGGCAACGGCATGGCGCGCTTGGCGCCACGTGCCTTGCAGCCCTCAATGGCACGTTCCACCGCGGCCTTGGCGCCGGCAATGACCACTTGCCCCGGGGAGTTGAAGTTGACCGCGCTGACCACTTCGCCTTGTGCCGCTTCGGCACAGGCAGCCAATACGTCAGCGTCTTCCAGGCCGAGGATGGCAGCCATGCCACCCTGCCCCGCCGGAACAGCTTCCTGCATCAGCTGGCCACGGCGCTCGACGAGTTTCACTGCATCAGCCAGGCTCAGGCTGCCAGCAGCCACCAAGGCACTGTATTCGCCCAGGCTGTGACCAGCCACATACGCCGGGCGCGCGCCGCCTTCAGCCAACCACAGACGCCACAGGGCGATCGAAGCGGTCAAAATTGCCGGCTGGGTCTTATCGGTCTGGTTGAGTTGTTCTTCCGGCCCTTGCTGGGTCAGCGCCCACAGGTCGTAACCCAGGGCATCGGAAGCTTCTTTGAACGTGTCGAGGACGACCGGGTGTTGCGCGCCCAACTCGGCCAGCATGCCGAGGGACTGCGAACCCTGTCCCGGAAAGACGAATGCGAGGGAAGCAGACATGTAACAAGCCCCTAATGATCTTGTCGTCGGAGAATTGACGTCCCGCTCAGGGGGACGCAAGAAACTGAGAGTTGGATGGCCATTTGAACCAAGCGGTCACATTTAAGCATTGTCCGACGAAAACGCCTAAAGCAACAAATCCTCCAGACGACCGTGGATGCGCTCCGGCAGGTTTTCCTGGATCTCGATCAAGGCACGGGAAATTGCACTCTGAAACCCCTGCACCCCCGCAGAACCGTGGCTCTTGACCACGATGCCCTGCAAACCAAGAAAGCTCGCGCCGTTATGTCGCGCCGGCGCCAGGTCAGCTTGCAAACGCTTCATCAGGGGCAGGGCCAAGGCTCCCACCATGCGTGACGGCAGGTTTTTCTTGAACAACGCCTCGATGCGCCCGGCAATCATGGTGGCCAACCCCTCGCTGGACTTGAGCAGGATGTTGCCGACAAAACCGTCGCAGACCACCACATCCGCTTCGCCACGGTACAACCCGTCGCCCTCGACAAAACCGATGTAGTTGATGCCACGGGCACTTTGCAGCAAGGTTGCAGCCAGCTTGACCTGCTGATTGCCCTTGATGTCCTCGGTGCCGATGTTCAGCAATGCGACGCGCGGACGCACGATACCCAGGGTCTCGGCCGCAACCGAGCCCATCACTGCAAACTGCAACAGATGCTCGGCGCTGCAATCGACATTGGCGCCCAGGTCGAGCAACTGGCAATAACCTTTCTGCGTCGGGATCGCCGCTACCATGGCCGGCCGATCAATGCCCGGCAAGGTCTTGAGCACAAAGCGCGACAGCGCCATCAGCGCCCCGGTATTACCGGCACTGACACAAGCCTGGACCTTGCCATCGCGCAGCAACTCAAGCGCCACGCGCATCGACGAGTCGGGCTTGCCGCGCAGGGCCTGGGCAGGTTTTTCGTCCATGGTAATGACTTCGGACGCCGGAGTAATCGACAGGCGCGCGCGATCCACAACCGATTGGCCAGCGATCAATTCTTCAAGGAGGGAGGGTTGACCGACGAGGGTCAGGTACAGCGAGGGCGTAGCAGACAGGCAAGCAAGACTGGCCTGGACAATGCTGCGGGGACCGAAGTCCCCGCCCATTGCGTCAATCGCGATGACTTGAGCGGACAAGTGATTACTCGTCAGCGCCCTTGTCGATCACTTTACGGCCACGGTATACGCCTTCTGGCGATACGTGGTGACGCAGGTGAACTTCACCGGTGGTTTTTTCTACAGACAGGGTGCTAGCCTCGAGAGCGTCGTGCGAACGGCGCATGTCACGGGCAGAGCGGGATTTTTTGTTCTGCTGAACAGCCATAATTGATTAACTCCTAAACGTTTGGGTCACGCTTTAACTGCGCCAATACACTGAACGGGTTGGACCGCGTTACCTCGTCCTCGCTCGGTTCGGGCTCATCTGCTCCCGCCGGCTGCTGGCATTCTTCCGGATGATGAGCAGGCACAATGGGCAAGGCGAGCAGAAGCTCCTCCTCGATCAGTGACTGCAGATCCAATGGATCTTCGCCCAGTTCCAGCACGTCATAACCTTTCGGCAACGACTGGGTATTCGCACCCTCCTTCACCACAGCGTAACTGCATTCGCTATGGATCGGCAGGGTGACCAGCTCAAGACAACGCTGGCAAACCATTTTGACTTCAGTGTCGATAAAGCTGTGGATGACCACAGATTTACGTTCATCTCGTTCAAAAACGAATTTAGCCTGCACCGTACCGACATTGTCGGAAAGCGGGTCGCAGAGTCTCTTCAAATCGGCCAGCAGCATTTCACCTTGGAGGGTGGTGCCACGATCAGCCAATTTGCGCGGGTCAACGTGAGGTGGAATCGGGTCATTCAACATAGGCGCAGCATTATAGGGATGCACCCGCCCATGTCAAAGGAAATTCAGCCCTGTCCGTCACTTGGAAGCCCCGATAGAATTCATGCCTGCCATTTGGAGTTGCGCATGCTGCCTTTATTACTCGCTTCAAGCTCGGTTTATCGCCGGGATTTGCTGGCCCGCTTGCAGCTGCCATTCAGCTGCAGCTCGCCGGACATCGATGAAAGCCATCGCCTCGGTGAATCCGCCGTCGAGCTGGTCAAACGCCTCGCCGAAGAGAAAGCACGCGCACTGGCCGCCAGCCATACCGCTCATCTGATTATCGGCTCAGACCAGGTCGCGGTGCTTGGCGAGCGAATCGTCGGCAAGCCCCACACTTTCGAAAAGGCCCGCGAGCAACTGCTGGCTGCAAGCGGCGCCAGCGTGACGTTCCTGACCGGGCTCGCCCTGCTGAATAGCCAGACCGGCCATTGCCAGGTCGACTGCGTACCCTTCACGGTGCACATGCGCACACTCGACAGTGAACGCATCGAACGCTACCTGCGCGCCGAACAACCCTACGACTGTGCTGGCAGTTTCAAGGCCGAAGGCTTGGGGGTAAGCCTGTTTCAGCGCACCGAGGGCCCCGACGCTACCAGCCTGGTCGGCCTGCCGCTGATTCGCCTTGTCGATATGCTTCTAACCGAAGGCGTGCAAATCCCCTAAAAGCAAAAGATCGCAGCCTGCGGCAGCTCCTACAGGTGATCGGTGTAGGAGCTGCCGCAGGCTGCGATCTTTTGACTTTAAAAAACTTAACGCAACGACGGACCGTTAAACCCCATCCACATTGCCAAGTGCTCAGCCACGCTGGCGCCGAGCTTTTTCGAGAAGCGATCGAACGGCGATTCCTGAACGGTGAAGTCCACCAGCTCTTTTTCGCCGATCACATCCCGCGCGACATAACTGGCATTACCCAGGCCGTCGATCAAGCCCAGCGGCAGCGCCTGCTCACCCGACCAGACCAGCCCGGAGAACAGCTCCGGATGCTCCTTGTCCTTCAGGCGATCGCCACGACCCTGCTTGACGCTGCTGATGAACTGTTTGTGGGTGGTATCGAGCACACCCTGCCAGAACGCCGTTTCTTCAGGCTTCTGCGGCTGGAACGGGTCGAGGAAGGATTTGTGCTCGCCCGAAGTGTAGGTGCGACGCTCCACTCCCAGCTTCTCCATGGTGCCGACAAACCCGTAGCCGGCCGCCGTTACCCCGATGGAGCCCACCAGGCTCGCCTTGTCGGCATAGATTTGGTCCGCCGCACTGGCAATGTAATACGCGCCGGAAGCACCCAGGTCGGAAATCACCGCGTAAAGCTTGGTATCCGGATGCAGTCCACGCAGTCGGCGAATCTCGTCATAGACATAGCCTGACTGCACCGGACTGCCGCCCGGGCTATTGATGCGCAGGATGACACCCTTGACCTTGTCGTCTTCGAAGGCGGCTCGCAGGCTACCGACGATGTTGTCGGCACTGGCCGGCTCCTTGTCGGCGATCATGCCGTCGATCTCGATCAACGCGGTGTAGTTACCACTGCGGGTTGCAGCCTTCTCGATATCCATCAGAGGCGTAAACAGCGCCAACGCGACAAACAGGTACACGAAGGTCAACAACTTGAAGAAAATCCCCCAACGCCGGGAGCGACGCTGCTCCTGCACACCGGCCAGCAGGGTCTTCTCCAACAGCTTCCAGCTTTTTTCGTCACCGCTCTCTGCGCTCGCCTTGGCGGGCGCTTTCCATTCGTCGGCCATGCCATTTACCCCAGCAATAACGTATTAGGCCCGCTGACCCAGCCAGGCGTGCAATTGTGAAAAACGATCGATAGCCAGTCGTGGCTCGAACAGCTTCAGCGCTTCAATCGATTGCGCGCCGTAGCTGACCGCCACCGAATCCATGCCGGCATTGCGCGCCATCTGCAGATCGAAGGACGAGTCGCCAACCATCAGGGCCTGATCCGCACGCACATCACAATGCGCCAGTATCTGCTCAAGCATCAGCGGATGGGGCTTGCTGGCTGTCTCGTCGGCAGCCCGGGTGATATCGAAGTAATTTTCCCAACCGTGAGACTTCAGCACCCGATCCAGCCCGCGACGGGCCTTGCCCGTGGCCACGGCCAGGTGATAACCCTCGGCACGAAACGCCTCGAGCGACTCGACCACGCCCTCGAACAAGGGCGAAGGTACCGCTTCCGAGGCGATGTAGTGATCGGCGTAGTGCTGACGAAACGCTACAAGTTCGGCATCGCCGATTTCCGGATACAGGGTACGAATCGCCTCCGGCAGACCCAGGCCGATGATGCCCTTGACCGCAAGATCATCGCACTGCTCGAACCCAGACCGCTGCGACGCCACGTGCATCGCCTCGACAATCCGACCAATGGAATCGGCCAGCGTGCCGTCCCAATCGAAAATCAGCACCTTGTAATCAGATGGGTGCACTCAGGCGCTCCACGGTTTTAGCCCACATTTCGTCGACAGGCGCCTGCAATTTCAATTCGCCACCATCCGGCAACGGCACAGTCAGCATGTAGGCATGCAGGAACAGGCGCTTACCGCCCAGATCGCGAATTTCCTTGCTGAAACCTTCGTCACCATACTTGCTGTCGCCAGCGATGCAATGCCCGGCGTGCAAGGTGTGCACACGAATCTGGTGAGTCCGGCCAGTGATCGGCTTGGCTTCGATCAGGGTGGCAAAGTCACCGAAGCGGCGCAGGACCTTGAACACGGTCACGGACTCCTTGCCCTCCTCTTCGTCGACCTCGACCATGCGTTCGCCGGAGCGCAGGTTGCTCTTGCCCAACGCCGCACGAACCTGCTTGATCGAGCTCGCCCAGTTACCGCGCACCAGCGCCATGTAGCGCTTGTCGACGCCATCACCGCGCAATGCGGTGTGCAGGTGGCGCAACATGCTGCGCTTCTTGGCGATCATCAACAGGCCGGACGTATCACGGTCGAGACGGTGAACCAGCTCAAGCTCCTTGCAATCGGGGCGCAGCTGACGGAAGGCTTCGATCACCCCGAACGTCAGGCCGCTACCACCGTGAACCGCAATGCCGGCAGGCTTGTTGATCACGATCAGGGCCTTGTCTTCAAAGACAATCGAGGCTTCCAGGCGCTGCAACAGCCCCTGGGCCAGCGGCACCGGCTCGTCGCGCTCAGGCACGCGAACCGGCGGCACGCGCACGATATCGCCCGCCTGCAGCTTGTATTCGGGCTTGATCCGACCCTTGTTCACTCGCACTTCGCCTTTACGCAAAATGCGGTAAATCAAGGTCTTGGGCACGCCTTTGAGCCGAGCGAGAAGGAAGTTATCAATACGTTGGCCGGCATATTCCGGCGAGACCTCAAGCAGTTGTACGCCTGGAGTCGGGGGGGTAGTCGTCGTCATGGCGCGGATGATAACAATTTTTTATGGAATTGAAGCACTTAATCATTGCTGCTATAGTCGCGAACGCCGCCAAAAGCGGCCTGGCCAGCGGACCAACGGTCAAAAACCGGCCCTGACCAACGCAATTCACCAGGACGCGAGGCCGTCCTACGGGGTTTTCGCTACGTAACGGTGGAGTTTGCAACTGTAACAAGCGCAGGTGACATGAGGCCTGAATCAAACCGCAAAGCAGAGTTTCCACTCGCTTTTCGAGCCAATATTCATGGCCAGTTCACAAAGTGCAGTCAGCTGCGGATGACCCCGAGCGAAACGCTTCGGAAACAACGCCTAAATTAGCCATGATGCGTGACCTCCCCTTTCGGAGCTCACGGTAAATGCCAACCCGCTGCGGATTCTGCGCGCGGCAGCACCCGAATTATCAGGGATACGTGTAGGGTGGAGATGCACAACCGCTGGCCTGTGTAGCAATAGGCTTTATCAAGACGCTTCATCTCGTCCACAGCCGCCGGTTGATTCCTCCTCCTGACTGAGTGCTTAAGTAGCCACAGCAAGCAGGACGCGTACGTCGCGACGAAGGCCCACATTGGCCGGACATCGCTGGACACGGGAATGGCCAACCACTCCCGACGCACCTGACACCGACCATGAGAAGTCGTGTGTGCCGAACGCCGTTTCCGGCAGCCCGGAAACCGACGGTACTACATGAAAAGAATGCTGATTAACGCAACTCAACCCGAAGAGTTGCGTGTTGCACTGGTAGATGGCCAGCGCCTCTACGACCTGGACATCGAATCCGGTGCACGCGAGCAGAAGAAGGCCAACATCTATAAAGGCCGGATTACTCGCATCGAACCAAGCCTGGAGGCTGCCTTTGTCGATTTCGGCTCTGAGCGCCACGGCTTCCTGCCCCTCAAAGAAATCTCCCGCGAATACTTCAAGAAAACCCCTGAAGGCCGCGTCAACATCAAGGACGTCCTGAGCGAAGGCCAGGAAGTCATCGTTCAGGTCGAAAAAGAAGAGCGTGGCAACAAGGGCGCCGCCCTGACTACGTTCATCAGCCTGGCCGGTCGTTACCTCGTGCTGATGCCGAACAACCCGCGTGCCGGCGGTATCTCCCGTCGCATCGAAGGCGAAGAGCGCAATGAATTGCGTGAAGCGCTGAACGGCCTGGTTGCCCCGGCCGACATGGGCCTGATCGTGCGCACTGCCGGCCTGGGTCGCAGCAGCGAAGAAATGCAGTGGGACCTCGACTACCTGCTGCAACTGTGGACCGCCATCAAAGAAGCTTCGCTGGATCGTTCCGCGCCGTTCCTGATCTACCAGGAAAGCAACGTGATCATCCGCGCGATCCGCGACTACCTGCGCCAGGACATCGGCGAAGTGCTGATCGACAGCGTTGAAGCCCAGGACGAAGCCCTGACCTTCATTCGCCAGGTGATGCCGCAGTACGCCAGCAAGATCAAGCTCTACGAAGACAGCGTTCCGCTGTTCAACCGCTTCCAGATCGAAAGCCAGATCGAAACCGCTTTCCAGCGCGTCGTCGAACTGCCTTCCGGCGGCTCCATCGTGATCGATCCGACCGAAGCCCTGGTGTCCATCGACATCAACTCGGCGCGCGCCACCAAAGGTAGCGACATCGAAGAAACCGCGCTGCAGACCAACCTTGAAGCCGCCGAAGAAATCGCCCGCCAGTTGCGCCTGCGCGACATCGGCGGCCTGATCGTCATCGACTTCATCGACATGACCCCGGCCAAGAACCAGCGTGCCGTGGAAGAGAAAGTCCGCGAATGCCTGGAAGCCGACCGCGCTCGCGTGCAAGTTGGCCGCATTTCGCGCTTCGGCCTGCTGGAAATGTCCCGTCAGCGCCTGCGCCCATCCCTGGGTGAAAGCAGCGGCATCGTTTGCCCGCGCTGCAACGGCACCGGCATCATCCGTGACGTTGAATCGCTGTCTTTGGCGATCCTGCGCCTGATCGAAGAAGAAGCCCTGAAAGACCGCACCGCCGAAGTTCGTGCACAAGTGCCGATCCCGGTGGCCGCGTTCCTGCTCAACGAAAAGCGTAACTCGATCACCAAGATCGAACTGCGTACCCGTGCCCGCATCGTCATCCTGCCGAACGATCACCTCGAAACGCCGCACTTCGAAGTTCAGCGCCTGCGTGATGACAGCCCGGAAGCGGCGATCAACCAGTCCAGCTACGAAATCGCCGCTGCCGCTGCCGAAGTGGAAGAAGTGCAGCCAGCTGCCGCGACCCGCACCCTGGTACGCCAGGAAGCCGCGGTCAAGACGGCTCCCGCCCGCGCCAACGCTCCGGTGCCGACCGAAGTCGTCGCCGCACCGGTTCCCGCACCTGTCGCCGCGCCAGAGCCAAGCCTTTTCAAAGGCCTGGTGAAGTCGTTGGTCAGCCTGTTCGCGTCCAAGGAAGAGCCTGTCGCTCCGACCGTGGTTGAGAAACCGGCTACCACCGAGCGTCCCGCACGCAGCAACGAGGAACAACGTCGTACCGGCCGCCAGCAGAGCCGCACCCGTAACGGTCGCCGCGATGAAGAGCGCAAGCCTCGTGAAGAGCGCGCGCCCCGCGAAGAACGCGCCCCACGCGAGCCGCGCGAAGAGCGCCAGCCACGCGAAGCACGTGAACCACGCGAAACCCGCGAAGAAACGCCAGTCGTAGCCCGCGAAGAACGTGCTCCACGTGAAGAACGCGCTCCGCGCGCGCCACGTGAAGAGCGTACTCCGCGTGCCCCGCGCGAAGATCGCAAGCCACGTGGCGAGCGTGAGGAGCGTGTGCGTGAACTGCGCGAGCCGCTGGACGCTGTCGCTCCTGCTGCCGCTGCTGTCGCTGCCGCGACCACTGAAGAACGCCCGGCCCGCCCGCCACGCGAAGAACGCGCTCCACGCCCACCGCGTGAAGAACGTCAACCGCGTGCCGAGCAAGCGGCTGCCGTAGCCGAAGAAGAGCTGACCGGTAACGAAGAGCAACTGCAGGAAGAGGGTCAGGAAGGCGCCGAAGGCGATCGTCCACGCCGCCGCTCCCGTGGCCAGCGTCGTCGTAGCAACCGCCGCGAGCGTCAGCGTGATGCCAACGGCAACGTGATCGAAGGTTCGGATGAGTCCGAAGCCGGCGATAACACTGAAGCGCCAAGCACTGCTGACCTGGCCGCCGGCCTGGCTGTTACCGCAGCCGTTGCCAGCAGCGTGATCAGCGCTCCGGCCGAAGCACAGGCCAACGAGCAAGCCGAACGCGCCACCGCCGCCACCCTGGAAACGGCCCCGGCCGAAGCGCCAGTGGTGGAAGCGACGACTCCGGTCGAAACCACAGCTTCGCCGGAAATCGAAGTGGCAGCAGCGCCAGAAGCACAGCCAGTGGTTGAAGCTGCAGCTGAGCCAGCCGTGGTTGCAGAACCGGTTGCCGACACCGCGACTGAAACCGTGACCGAGGCCGTTCGTGAAGTTCGCGAAGAGCAAACCGCGTTCAACTGGGTTGCCGAGCCAGCCGTAGCCGAAACCCCTGCTCCAGCGCCGGTTGCTGAAGCCGAGGTGGCGCAAGCGTTGGTCTCCGAGCCAGTGGTTGCCGCTGCCGAGCCAGCTCCAGTGGTTGAAGCGCCGGTTGTTGCCCCAACGCCTGCTCCAGTGGTTGAAGCCGCGCCAATCAGCGCCCTGACGCCAAGTGGCCGCGCACCGAACGACCCACGTGAAGTGCGTCGCCGCAAGCGTGAAGAAGAGCGTCTGCAGAAGGAAGCCGAACTGGCGGCCGCTGCTGCCCAGGTTGTTGCTGCCGAGCCAGCTCCGGTTGCCGCCGAAGTGGTCGAGGCATCTGCCCCGGCTGCTGAAGTCGCTGCCGAGCCGGTTGAGTCGGTGATTGCCGAAGCACCTCGCTCCGTTCAGGAAGCGGTTGAGCAACACGAGAAAGCCCAGGAAAAAGAGCACGAGCCTAAACCTCTCGTCTGATTCCCTCGGCCATTGAAAAGCCCCGCCCGGTGAACCCGGGCGGGGCTTTTTTTTTGGTTCTTCACACAACCCTGGGAAACATGATCGTTTATACCTCTGTAGGAGCGAGCATGCTCGCGATGATCTCAAATGCACCGCGTGTATCCAGGTTCCCCGCGTCATCGTTGACGTCCATCGCGACGGTGCGACGATTCGACATGCTCGCTCCTACAGAGAATCTGCGATTATTTGAAGGTCAGCTTCTCAGGCACATCCACATCCCACAACACACCGGGGTCATCCACCCTCACTTCCACCACCCGTCCCTGAGCAAACAACCCCTTGGCGCCGCGATCGCCTGATAACGCCATCAATCCCGGAGCAAAACTGCGTCCAAAGCCCACCGGATGCCCGTACTCACCCTCCTGTACCGGCACGCTGACGCAGTCATCGGCTATCTGATCCACAACGCGTTCGATACTCGATGGCAGGATGAACGGCATATCTCCCAGCACCATCAGCCAACCATCAAGTTGAGCGCCTGCCGCCACCCCTGTCGCAATGCTGTCGCCCATTCCGGTCGTTTCGATCAGGACAATCTCACAGCCATAGGCCTTGCCCATGCGACTTACTTGCGGACGATCGGCCGTGGTCACCAGAAAGCGCTTATCCAGCGCGGAAGGTAGATTCACCAGGACTTGCTCGATGACCGATCGAACCGCGCCATCACGCCCCATGCAGTCAGCCAGCAGCTTGTCCTTGTCGTCGCCCGCGACTTGTCGGAAACGATTGCCCTGCCCCGCCGCCAACACGATCACCCCGATGGATTGACTCATACACCCTCCCGCAGCGGTTTCTTCTGCTTGAGCTCGATACCATTCTTGATCGCCACAATCTCTGCCATCAGCGACAAGGCGATTTCCGCCGGGCTGTGGCTGCCAATGTGCAAGCCGACCGGGCCGTGCAACCGCCCGATGGCCTGTTGCGACAGACCGAGCAGAGCCAGGTTGTCCCGGCGCTTTTGGCTGTTGACCCGGGAGCCGAGTGCGCCAACATAAAAGGCCCGGGAGTCGAGGGCCGTCAGCAAGGCCATATCATCCAGGCGCGGATCATGAGTCAGCGCAACGATAGCCGTGCGCTCGTCGGTCTGGATGCTCACTACCGCCTCATCGGGCATGCCCGAGACAAATCGACCGTGCTGTTCCTCCCAGCCGTAGACGAATTCGCTGCGCGGATCGCAAATCAGCACTTCAAAATCCAGCAGCCGCGCCATCTCGGCGACAAAGCGAGACAACTGCCCGGCGCCAATCAACAACAAGCGCCAACGCGGGCCATAAATGGCCCGCAGGGTCTGGCCATCGAAAGCCAGCACATCGGTCTTGGCGGCGGGCCGCAAAATGACGTCCCCGGTCGCGATATCCAGCGAACGCGCGACGATTTCATGGCCTTCGCAGCGCGCCAGCAACTCCGCGACCCACGCAGGATCGCCAACGCGCTCCTCGGTCAAACGCAAAGTGCCGCCGCAGGGCAAACCGAAGCGTGCCGCCTCCTCACGGGTGACGCCATAGGTGATCAGTTGCACCGGCGGTCCGTCGGCCGCAATGCGACCGTCATGCAAACGGGCAATCAGGTCGTCTTCGACACAACCACCGGACACCGAGCCAATCACCACGCCGTCCTCGCGCAATGCCAGCATTGCGCCAGGCGCCCGGGGCGCAGTACCCCAGGTCTGCACGACGCTGTACAACATCACCCGCTGGCCAGCGCGACGCCATTCCAGGACGCTGCGCAGGACATTGAGATCGGCACTGTCCATCACACCTCGACCTTCTGCCAACCCTGCAATTGATAACGGACCGGCAGGCTGCGGATACGCTTGCCGGTGGCGGCGAAGATCGCATTGCACAGTGCCGGGGCAATCGGTGGCACACCCGGTTCACCGACACCGCCCAACGGCACGTTGCCCGGCGGCGTTACCAGGTGCACCGCGACCTCCCTGGGCGCCAGGGACATGCGCGCCACTTCGTACATGTGGAAGTTGTCCTGCTGGACCTTGCCATCCTTGAAGCTGATTTCGCCCAGCACCGCATTGCCCAGGCCCATGACGCAGGCACCTTCGAACTGCGAACGAATCCGCTCGGGGTTGATCTGCGGCCCGCAATCCACGGCAATGTCAGCTTTGTGCACGATCAAGGTGCCATCGTCCTTGACTTCGACTTCAATCACTGCCGCCACGTAGGTCACGAAACTGTAATGCACCGCCAGGCCCAAGCCTCGGCCCTTGGGCAACTCACGTCCCCAACCGGCGGCCTTCGCGGCAGTTTCCAGTACCGTGCGCAGGCGAGCGGTATCGATCGGATAACGCTCGGGCGATTCACCGTAGTTCCATTCTTCACTCAAGGTGCGCGGATCGATCTGACGGTCGGGGCCGAGCAATCTGACCTGGTACTTGAGCGGGTCTTCTCCGGCCTTGTGCGCCAGTTCATCGATGAAGCTCTGGATCGCAAAACCGTGGGGGATGTTCGATACCGAGCGATACCAGCCAACCCGCGTATGGACGGTGGCCTCGGGGTTTTCCAGGCGAATGTTGGGAATTGCGTAGGCCATGTTGGTGAAGCCCATCCCCAGTTCGAAGGCGGCCTCATGGTTCATGCCCGGCGCGAACAACGCGGTAATGCTCGGCGCCACCGTGCGGTGCAGCCAGCCGGAGGGCAAGCCGTCCTTGTTCAGGCTGGCCTTGAGGTATTCGGCCGACACCGTGTGAAAATAGGAACAGTGAATATCGTCTTCACGGGTCCATTGCACCCGCACCGCCTTGCCGGGGAACTCCTTGGCCAGGATGGCCGCTTCGATAATGAAGTCAGGTTTGGACTTGCGCCCGAAGCCTCCGCCCAGCAACGTCACGTTGAAGGTGACTTTATCGAATGGCACGCCCAGGCGTTCGGCGATCCGCTCGCGGGTGACCTGTGGCGCCTGGCTTGGCCCCCAGGCTTGGCACACACCGTCCTTGTAGCGAGCGATGGCAACCATCGGCTCCATTGGCGATTGTGACAGGTGTGGCAAATAGTAGGAGGCTTCCAGCATGCTGGCGGCATTGGCCATGGCGTCGTCGATATTGCCGGTATTGCGCACCACTTTGCCCGGCTTGAGCGAAGCGGCCTCGAGTTCCTTGCGGTACGCGATCGAGTCGTAGCTGGCGTTGGGGCCGTCGTCCCATTCGATTTTCAACGCATCGCGACCCTTGATCGCCGCCCAAGTGTTGTTGGCCACCACCGCGATGCCGCCCAGGGGTTGAAACTCCGAGGGCAGTGGACGGCTTTCAATCTGGATGACCTTGACCACTCCCGGCACTTTCATCGCAGCGCTGCCATCGAAGCTCTTGACCTTGCCGCCATATACCGCCGGCCGGGCAATGACGGCGAACAGCATGCCATCGAAATGCACGTCTGCGCCGTATACCGCGCGGCCGTTGACGATATCGTCGCCATCGATGGCCCTGGTGCCTTCCTTGCCGATGTAGCGAAACTCCGAGGGCTGCTTGAGTCGCAAGCTGTCCCGGGCCGGCACGGCCAAGGCGCCGGCTGCGGCGGCCAGAGCGCCATACTCCAGTTCGCGACCGGAAGGCTTATGGATGACTTTATGCAGCTGCGCATGGCATTCGCCAACCGGCACTTTCCACTGGTCGGCGGCGGCCTGTTCCAGCATGGTCCGGGCGGCGGCGCCACAGCGGCGCATCGGTTCGTACCAGTGACGCATGCTGCGCGAACCATCGGTGTCCTGGTTGCCGAACCGCACTTCATCGCCCGGCGCCTGTTGCACCTTGACCCGCGCCCAATCGGCTTCCAGCTCGTCGGCCACCACCATGGTCAGGCTGGTCCGTACGCCCTGGCCCATTTCCGAACGGTTGCAGACAACCGTCACCGTGCCATCAGTGGCGATGCTCACATAAACCTTGGGATCGTCGATCCAGCCATTGGGCATGCCATCGGCACCAAACTTTTTCTGCGCCTCTTCGGCAAACGCGTCTTGCCAGCCCCAACTCGCGGCAACCACCAGCGCACTGGTGGCGCCCACGCCCTTGAGGAAGCCCCGCCGACTGAGGTTGCTCAGGGCGAAATCATTCGGTAACCGGCTCATGCCTTGGCCTCCTTCAGGTGAGTGGATGCCTGGCGAATGGCGGTCTTGATACGGTTGTAGGTGCCGCAGCGGCAGATGTTGCCAACCATCGCCTCTTCGATCTGTTCATCGCTGGGGTCGGGATTGGTCTTGAGCAGCGCAGTGGCGGACATGATCTGCCCACCCTGGCAGTAACCGCATTGAGCCACGGCCGTATCGAGCCAGGCTTGCTGCACGACTTTGCCGACCGGGTCGGCGTGAAGGTTGTCGATGGTGGTGACATTCTGGCCGACGACCGAGCCAACCGGCGTGATGCAACTGCGCGCCGGAGCACCTTCGATATGAATCGTGCAGGCGCCGCAAAGGCCCATGCCACAGCCAAACTTGGTGCCGTTGTAACCGGCCACGTCGCGAATTGCCCAGAGCAAGGGCATATCCTCGGTGACATCGAGTGGATGGTCTTGACCGTTGAGTTTCAGGGTAATCATGGGCACGCCCGCATAGTTATAAAGGTCATGGGGTCGAGCAATCTGCCACCGGGAGGTCGGCGGTTGGCATAACGCAGATCTACTCAGGCTAATAGGGCTCTCTTATGCCGGACGGAGACGTCTGCACCGGGCCTTTGATGGAACAAATGCAATGTATCGTTAGCTCGCTCAGTTAACCCAGCATTAACAAAAAAGCCCTGCACTTTTCATCAGTGCAGGGCTTTGAAGTCCACCTTGAAAGCGTAGCCTCAATAGCGGTTCGGCTCCATTTCCAGGTCGACATGGAAACGTTCTGAAATGTCTTTCTGGATCCGCTGCGCCAGGTGCAGCAATTGCAGCCCCGTCGCACTGCCGTAATTGACCAGCACCAGTGCCTGCATTTTATGCACGCCTGCATCGGCATCGCGGAAGCCTTTCCACCCTGCCCGCTCGATCAACCAGCCGGCAGCCAGCTTCATCTGCCCGTCGGGTTGCGCGTAGGCCACCAGGTCCGGGTATTCACCCTTGAGCTGTGCGACCAGTGCCGCTGGGACCAAGGGGTTTTTGAAAAAGCTGCCGGCATTGCCGAGCACCGCCGGGTCCGGAAGCTTCTCGTTGCGAATGCTGCAAATGGCCTGACTGACGTCCGTGGCCGTCGGATGATCGATGCCCTGCTCGGTCAGGCGCTGACGTACAGGACCGTACTCCAGATGCAGGTGGGCGGTGCGATCGAGGGTGAAACGCACGCGCAGGATCAACCAGCGCCCAGGCTCCTGTTTGAACACGCTGTCGCGGTAAGCGAAGTTGCACTCTTGCAGACTGAAGTCGCGCAGTTCGCCGGTCTGGCGATCCAGGGCGGTCAGGCCGGCGAACACATCCTTGATTTCCACGCCATAGGCGCCGATGTTCTGCATGGGGGCCGCGCCAACGGTGCCAGGAATCAGGCTGAGGTTTTCCAGGCCTGACAAGCCCTGCACCAAGGTGTGTTGCACGAATGGATGCCAGGGCTCGCCCGCCTCGGCCTCGATCACGACTTTGCTGCCATCGTCGCTGATCACGCGTATTCCGCGGGTGGCCATGCGCAGTACCATCGACTCAATGTCAGCGGTCAGCAGCAAGTTGCTGCCACCGCCGATCACCAGCAAGGGCACCTGGTGTTCCCGCGCATAGGCCAGGGCCTCACGCACATCGGCGTCGCTATGGGCCTCGGCAAAAAGACGGGCCTGGACATCCACTCCAAAGCTGTTGAACGGCTTGAGCGAAACCTGGGATCGCAGTTGCAAACTCATAACCGTTCCTTCAGTTCGATCACCAGCAGGTCACTGGCGCGCTCGATCAAGTCCAGCACGTGCTCGAAGCCATGTTCACTGTCGTTGTACGGGTCCGGGACTTCCTCGACCTGCGACGGGTAGCGGCGCAGGAACAGGTCCAGCTCCGCCTTGCACTTGGGCGGTTGCAGATCCATGAGGTTGCGCAGGTTACTGTTGTCCATCGCCAGGATCAGGTCGTACGTGGCGAAATCGGCACGGGTGACCTGTTGGGCGCGTTGGGCGGACAAATCGTAACCACGGCGTTTTGCCGCCGCCTGGCTGCGCTTGTCCGGCGCGCTGCCCACGTGCCAGTCGCCGGTGCCGGCAGAGGCCACTTCGACTTGATCGGCCAGCCCCGCTTCACGCAGTTTATGCCGCAGAACGCCTTCGGCCGTGGGTGAACGACAGATATTGCCCAGACAGACAAACAGAACCCGCATCAGGCCTCCAGCAGGCGACGAACGCGCTCAAGGTCTTCAACGGTATCGACGCCGGCAGGCGGCGCGATCAGTGCATCGGCGACGTGGATCCGTACCCCGTGCCACAAGGCACGCAGTTGTTCCAGGCACTCGGTGTTTTCCAGCCAGCAAGGGCCCCAGCTGACGAAGTCATGCAGGAAACCGGCGCGGTAGGCATAGATGCCGATGTGGCGGCGATACGGCACGCCTTCGGGCATTTGCTCGAGGCTCTTGGCGAACGTGTCCCGTGCCCACGGCAACGTGGCGCGACTGAAGGTCAGCGCCAGGCCATTGAGGTCACTGACGACCTTGACCACGTTGGAGTTGAACAGGCTCTCCACGTCTTCGATCGGCTCGGCCAACGTGGCCATGCGCGCTTCGGTGTGGGCAGCCAGGTTGACGGCCACCTGGTCAATGACACTCGGCGGTATCAACGGCTCGTCACCCTGGACGTTAACCACGATCGCGTCTGGCGCCAGGCCCAGCTTTGCCGCGACTTCAGCCAGGCGATCGGTTCCGGAGTTGTGGTCTTCGCGAGTCATCACCACTTCGGCACCAAAACCTTCACAGGCCTGGGCGATGCGCGCATCGTCCGTGGCAACCACCACGCGCTCTGCGCTACTTTTGCACGCCTGTTCCCAAACGTGCTGGATCATCGGCTTGCCAGCGATCGACAGCAGCGGTTTGCCCGGCAGGCGGGTGGAGGCGTAGCGCGCAGGAATAACAACGGTAAAGGCTGAAGTCATTTATCCAGACGCTCGTCGGTGGTCAGGGTACGGGCTTCGGATTCGAGCATCACCGGGATGCCGTCGCGAATCGGGTACGCAAGACCAGCGCCCTTGCTGATCAGCTCGGTCTTGTCAGCGCTGAGCTTGAGCGGACCTTTGCAGACCGGGCAAGCGAGGATATCGAGCAATTTGGTGTCCATGAACATTCCCTGGATAGAAACGGATTTAAGGCAAAAGACGAGCCGGCAACAGGCGCATCAACTGTGTATCGAACCAGGCCGTGAAGGCTGGCGATGGCACAGCGTCGACCGCCAGGTACCACCAGTCGGCGGCGGCGAAGGCACGGCACTTCACCGCATCCTTTTCGGTCATCACCAATGGCAATGACGGGTTGAAATTCAAGGCCTGCACACTGTATTCGGCGTGGTCGGCGAATGCATGCGGGACTGGCTGCCAGTGTAGCGTTTCGAGGGTCCTGAAGAAACGCTGCGGGTTACCGATCCCGGCCACCGCATGCAACGCCTGGCCCGCGGGAAAGTGATCGAGCGGGCGCCGTTCGCCGCTTTGCAGGTTGACCAGCGCCGTCGGTTGTAACTGGAAGGCAAAGCCGTCGCCACTGTCAGCCGTTGCGCCGTTGTAGAGCACCGCATCGACACTTTGCAGACGTTCGACCGGTTCACGTAGCGGCCCGGCCGGCAAGCAGCGGCGGTTGCCCAATCCGCGGGCCGCGTCGATCAGTACCAGCTCCAGATCCCGCGCCAGGCGGTAATGCTGCATGCCATCATCGGACAGGATCAGGTCCAGCGACTCACTGTCCAGCAGGGCTTTGACCGCGCGACTGCGATCCGGATCGATCATCAACGGCACGCCGGTGCGCTGCACGATCAACAGCGGCTCATCGCCAGCGATGTCGGCGCTTTGATCCGCTTCGACCCGCCATGGCAATTGCGCTGGCTTGGCACCGTAACCCCGGCTGACCACGCCAACCCGCAGGCCACTGCGTTGACAGTGCTGGATCATCCACAGGATCAGCGGTGTCTTGCCGGTGCCGCCCACGGTGATGTTGCCCACCACGATCAGCGGTACCGGTGGTTGATAGATCTCACCCTCGCCCGCCAGAAAGCGCTTGCGCTTGTTGTTGACCACGCGGCGGTACAACCACTCCAGCGGCTGTAATAGCTTCAGGGCCGGATGCCCCCGGTACCAGGCAGCGAGCAAGCGTTCGGACATGCTTTTCAAGGCGCGGGCGGCGCCGCCTCGACTGTGGTCATGCGCAGATGGCTGAAGCCGAGCTTGCCGGCAGCGTCCATGGCGGTGATGACCGACTGATGCTGGGATTTTCCGTCGGCGCTGATGGACAGCGGTCGACTGGTATCGCCATTGGACTGTTTCTGCAGGGCATCCATCAGCGTTGCCAGGTCACTCTTGGGCAATACCTGGTTGTTCACCGAGAATATGCCATCGGCACTGATCGCGATGTCCAGTTGCCGGATCTGGTCATCGGAAGGCGCTCCGCTGACCGCTTCGGGCAGATCGACGCGCAACTGGGTTTCACGGGTGAACGTCGTGGTCACGACGAAAAACAGCAGCAGGATAAACACCACGTCGATCAGTGACGCGAGGTTGATGTCCACATTCTCCCGTTGCTTGCGGCGGAATTTCACGCTTTGCCCCCCGCCAGGTCCACGTCACGGTCACCCTGCACGACTTCGACCAGCTTGATCGCTTCCTGCTCCATGCCGACCACCAGTTCATCGATCCGGCGTTGCAGGAAACGGTGGAAGAATACCGACGGGATACCGACCATCAAGCCGGCGGCCGTGGTGATCAGCGCTTTGGAGATACCCCCGGCCAGTACCGCCGCATTGGTGGTCATGCCCGTGCCCATGAACGCACTGAAAATATCGATCATGCCCAGCACCGTACCCAGCAGCCCCAGCAATGGCGCCATGGCAGCGATGGTACCGAGGGCATTGATGTAGCGTTCCAGCTCATGGATGACCCGCGCGGCGGCCTCTTCGATGCACTCCTTCATGATCTCGCGACCATGCCGGGAGTTCGCCAGGCCAGCGGCCAGGATCTCGCCCAACGGCGAATTGGCGCGCAGTTCCTTGAGCTTCTCCTTGTTAAGTTGCTTGTCCTTGATCCAGACCCAGACCTGCCCGAGCAAATGCTCCGGGGTCACGCGACTGGCCCGCAGGGTCCACAGACGTTCGGCAACGATAGCCATTGCCGCGATGGAACTCAGGATGATCGGCAGCATCATCCAGCCGCCGGATTTGACCAATTCCCACACAGTGACAGTCCCCTCGAAAAAGTGCGCCACTCTAACATAGGGGGTGGGCTCACCGAAGACTGTGATGTCGCATCCGGTCGGCCTTTGATCACCCAAGGTTATTTGCCCGAGGGTGGGGGATCGCGCCAGAAGCGCCGTTCTTGACGCATCGAGCGCGGTGGTTCGAAACGCCCCAGTTGCAGATGAACGGCGCCTTGCTGCGCACTGTCGTAGATGTCCATCGCGCGATGTCGATAGCGCTCAATCACCACCGGATGAGGATGACCGAAGGAGTTGCCCTGTCCACGGGAAATCAGTGCTGCCTTGGGCTGTAGAACGTTGAGCAGCGCCATCGACGACGAACTGCGACTACCGTGGTGCGGTGACTGCAACCAATCGGTAGGCACGGCCAATGGGCTGGCGAGCAACGCGCGCTCGGCGTGGGTGTCGATGTCACCGCTGAGCAGCAATCGCTCGCCATTGGCTTCGATCTGCAACACACAGGAGTTCTGGTTGCTGTCCCTGGCCTGCGGCCAGTGCCACAGTTGAAAGTTGACCCCGTCCCACGTCCACTGCCGACCGCTCTCACAGCCCTCGGCCTGCAACTCGCCAGGCAGGTCGGCAGGTTCGCCACTGAGCACCCGTTTCACCGGCAATCCATTGGCCACTGCCCGGGCGCCACCGGCATGATCGGCATGGGCATGGCTGATCAACATCAGGTCGAGCGCCTTCACACCCAGCTTGCGCAGTGCGGGCAGGACCACCCGTTCACCCTGGTCAAGACCACGCAAACGCGGACCAGCGTCATACAACAGTGTGTGATGGCGCGTGCGCACCATGATCGCCAGCCCTTGGCCCACATCCAGCTGCCAGACCTCGGCAATGCCTTCGGGCAGCACCGGCCGCGGAGGAAAAACCAGTAGTAACAGCAAAGGCCAGCCTAACGGTCGCATCGGTACGCCACGCGGCAGCAGCAACAAAAAGGCGCCCAACGTGCCGATGGCCCAGACCCATAGCGGGATGGCCGCGGGCACCCAGGCGGGAACCTTGCCGGCGACCAATGCCAACCCGGTGAACAGCCAGTCTATCAAGCCGCCCGCCAGCCACAGCAGCCACTCGCCGACGTAGGGCACCGGCAGCAAAAGTGTCCCGAGCAATGCAGGGGGCAGCACCACCAGGCTGATCCAGGGTACCGCCAGCAGATTGACCAGCGGCCCGCTAAGGCTGATCGGCAATCCCAGGACCAGCAAAAACGGTCCAAGGCCAATAGCGATCAGCCACTGGGCACGGGTCCAGGTTTGCCACCATGGCCAAGGCCCCAGGCGCCCACCGAACGTGAAGATAAGCACCGCCACCGCCGCGAAGGACAGCCAGAACCCCGGTTGCAGACTCGCCAACGGGTCCATCAGCAAGACGCCATTGAGCGCCAGCAACAGTGGCCACCAGGCACCCAGGTGGCGAAAACGCAGGCGCCATAGCAGCACCAGGCCGATCATCAGGCAGGCTCGGCGGACCGGCACTTCGAAGCCAGCCAGCAGCCCATAGCCAAGGGCGGCCACGAAAGCCAGGCTGCAGGCCCAAGGCAACCATGGTAGACGGGCTGGCCACAAGCCGTAACGGGCAAGCCCGGCGATCAACAGATAAACCAGTCCCGCCAACAAGCCGACGTGCTGCCCGGAAATCACCAACAGGTGCACGGTGCCAGTGTCTTGCAACACCTGCCAGTCTTCGCGGCTGAGCCCCGCGCCGTCTCCCAGCACCAGCGCAACCAGCACGCCAGTTCGACCTTGCGCATCCACGGCCTGCAGCCTCTGGCGGATACCGTCGCGCCAGGCCCACCGGGCTGGTGCAAGCCGCTCCCCGGCCTTGACCGTCCCGGTCGCACCGATGCGTTGCGCCAACAGCCAGGCCTCATAGTCGAAGGCATGCGGATTGAGCAACCCCACGGGTCGCTTCAGCTTGACCGCGAGCCGCCAGCGTTCGCCGCTGTTTACCGGCGGACCGTCATACCAGGCCAGACGCAACTGTCGCGGCAGGTCGGTACGGCGTGACCGACTGTCAGTCAGTTCGAAACGCACCACCCCCTCACCATTCTGTGGCAGCCCGCTGACACGCCCTTCGACCCAACGCGTTTCCCCGTCGAGGGCCGGCGACAGCCGATCATCCAGGGCCCATTGGGCATGGGCACAGGCCCAACTCAAGCCGAACAGGAAAAACGCAGCCGGATACGTCCTGAACGGCAGCAACATCAAGCCTGCCACCGGCATCAACAACCACAACCAGACCGGCGGTAACACCGGTAAAAAACGCAAGGCCAGCAAGCCCAACGCCAGCGCCATCATCCCTGTGCGCATAAGCCCGTCCTTGAGAGTCCAGTCCCTAGGCATAGTCGGCCCGACGCACGTCCGTCGTTAACAATTGTCACAAAGTCTGAATGGGTGCCTCATGGAATCCAGACATACTTGCCACCTTGATCGACCGAGAAGCCTTATGCCCCGGCGCTTATTCAAACGCTACATGCCAGACCCGACCAGCATCAGGGAACACAAGTCCTTACGCTTTCTCGGCACCCTGCTGCATGACCCGAACCTCTGGCACCTCAATCGCCATTCCGTCGCCCGGGCCATGGCAGTCGGCTTGTTCGCGGCATTCCTGCCGATTCCGATGCAGATGCTGGTCGCTGCGGTTCTCGCGATCATCGTGCGCGGCAACATGCCGATTGCGGTCAGCCTGGTCTGGTTGACCAACCCGATCACCATGCCGGCGGTGTTCTTCTGTACTTATCAGACCGGTGCCTGGTTGATGGATGTTCCCGCACGGCATCTGCCGGACGAGCTGACCTGGGAATGGATCAGCGGTGAACTATCGACCCTGTGGCAGCCATTTTTGCTGGGGTCGGTGGTGGTAGGCGTTGTGCTTGGGGCGTTGGCTTATTGCCTGGTGATGATGTATTGGCGCTGGTGGGTGGCGCGGCAGTGGCGGCGGCGTAAGCGAAGTCGGATGTGAGAGGCGGTTTGATGCGTACATATCCGTTGCTGCGGTAACGGCCACCTATGGTTTCGCTCTTACAGCGACTCCCTTTTTCAAACGCCAAAAAGGAAGCAAAAGGCTTTGCCCCACCACTCGGTG
>NZ_JBYTEO010000027.1:0-93034 GCF_058791355.1 Pseudomonas sp. EB271-G4-1 | reverse complement strand
CCCCCCCCCCCCCCCCCCCCCCCCCCCCCCCCCCCCCCCCCCCCTCCCCCCCCCCCCCCCCCCCCCCCCCCCCCCCCACAGGGAACTGTGTCGGGCCTGAGCTGTACGGTCAGGCCCGGCATCCATTGGCTCAGTTGCTCTTCACCGCATACTCCGGCTTCTTGTCGTTGCCCGGGATGAACGGGCTCCACGGCTGGGCGCGGATCGGCCCTTCTGTCTGCCATACCACGTTGAACTGACCGTCGGCCTGGATCTCGCCGATCATCACCGGCTTGTGCAGGTGGTGGTTGGTCTTGTCCATGGTCAGGGTGTAGCCGGACGGCGCGGCAAAGGTCTGGCCGGCCAGCGCTTCGCGAACCTTGTCGACGTCGGTGGACTTGGCTTTTTCGGCGGCCTGCGCCCACATGTGGATGCCGACGTAGGTGGCTTCCATCGGGTCGTTGGTCACGGCTTTATCGGCGCCTGGCAGGTTGTGTTTCTTCGCATAGGCTTTCCAGTCGGCGACGAATTTCTTGTTCGCCGGGTTCTCCACCGACTCAAAGTAATTCCATGCTGCGAGGTTGCCCACCAGTGGCTTGGTGTCGATGCCGCGCAGTTCTTCTTCGCCCACCGAGAAGGCCACGACCGGCACGTCAGTGGCTTTCAGTCCCTGGTTCGCCAGTTCCTTGTAGAACGGCACGTTGGAATCGCCATTGACCGTCGAGATGACCGCTGTCTTGCCACCAGCCGAGAATTTCTTGATGTTAGCGACGATGGTCTGGTAGTCGCTGTGACCGAACGGCGTGTAGACCTCTTCGATGTCCTTGTCGGCCACGCCTTTGGAGTGCAGGAACGAACGCAGGATCTTGTTGGTGGTCCGCGGGTAGACGTAGTCGGTACCGAGCAGGAAGTAGCGCTTGGCACTGCCACCTTCCTCGCTCATCAGGTATTCGACGGCCGGGATCGCCTGCTGGTTTGGCGCGGCACCGGTGTAGAACACGTTCGGCGACATCTCTTCACCTTCGTATTGCACCGGATAGAACAGCAGGCCATTGAGCTCTTCGAACACCGGCAACACCGATTTGCGCGACACCGAGGTCCAGCAACCGAATACCACGGCGACCTTGTCCTGGGTCAGCAGCTGTCGGCCCTTTTCCGCGAACAGAGGCCAGTTCGACGCCGGGTCCACCACCACCGCTTCAAGCATCTTGCCGTTCACGCCGCCCTTGGCGTTGATCTCGTCGATGGTCATCAGTGCCATGTCCTTGAGCGATGTTTCCGAGATCGCCATGGTGCCGGACAACGAATGCAGGATACCGACCTTGATGGTCTCGGCGGCCTGGACAGTCCAGGTCATGCCCATCGCGGCAATGCTTGCCGTGAGTGTGAAAGCCTTGATCAAACTGCGACGCTTCATTGTGCGATCTCCATGAACGTTGGATATTTTTCTTGGTTGGCAGATGCGGACTACTGAAGGGTCTTTAGCAAGGGCTGTGCCTAACGCCCGAAGTGCTTTACCTGAAGGGGAAAACCGTTCGGCGAATGCGCCGCCTGCACCGTGAGCGAGCACAACAGTGCAGGTGGGGCATGGCGATGCGCCCAACTGGTGCCGAACGTTGCTGGTAGTAACTATGTACCGCCCGGGCACTGTTTTCCGGTGCAAGAGTGGGGCTCTATCAGTGAATCAAAGGAGCACCACTTCATGGATGAACAATCACAACAGCACTACTCGGGAGGTGCGGGATCTGCGCTGCATGTACTGGCCAGGGAGTTCCTGTCGGCGGACGATGCCGCCCGTTATGCCCATGAGCGAGTCGGTCACCGCCGCGACAGCGGGTATCTCGGCTATATCCTTCAGCGCAGCGATCTACGATTTGTCATAACCGAACCGGCCGAGCATCAGGTCAGTATCGTTTCCCATCACCAGGTGATCCCCGACAATCACGTCTTGCACAGTCGTTTCTATTCTCACCCTGCGCTTTCGACGCTCGACGCAGGCAAGGTTGCGCAGCTGAAATGGTCTGTCGAAGATGCAGCGACGAGCTTGCTGATATTCAGCGTCCATGAGTTGCACAACATCCTGAGCGCCAGTTATCCGGTTTATCTTTCGGGAGCCGAAGACAGTTTGATCAGTTTCACGCCCGATAGCCCGCACGAGTTGAAGCTGCTGCAGATGCTCGGAACGGACGAAAAACCGGAGGCTTTTGCCAAGGCTCTCGCCTCGGGGGCGGTCAAACCGGAACAACTGGTTTTGGAGTTGGCAGCTGTCGGCAATCTGCAGGTCCTCATCAGCAACGGCAGCTGGCGACCACGGGGAAAAATCACCGGGGAGCGCATTCCGGGCCCCTGGGAGCGAACCGTGCCGGAGCGGGTGTCTTTTGGGGCGGTGTTCCCGTCAGCCGATGAGGCGGCACTTGATCGCTATTCCAGGGACACGGGGCACCACGACGAGGAACAGACCTGGTTCGGGTTCATCCTCAAGCAACAGGGCAAGGAGGAATACGTCGCCTCCGAACTGGTCCCGGTTGGTGGTGTGCGAGACAAGCTTTATTCGTTGCGCAGTTTGTTCAGCGAATCCAGAACCCTGGGGACTATCTACCCCGAGTCATTTATACCGCATTCCTATTTTTACTCGCGTCAGCGCGTCAAGCATGCGCGAGACGAATCCAGGCGCTGGTTGGCCCAGCACTTCATCGTGCCACGAGATCTTTTTATTGTTGTTTACAACTCAAAAAGACGTCCGGTGATGGAGGGGTTTGTGCCCATTCCTCTCTATATTTCTACCCAGGACGGGGCACTGCTGAAGTATGTCCAACGCAAGGGCTCCAAGCTGTTCGAAAACGACGCCCCGAACCTGGGCCTGGAAGACATTCAAACCCACCTGGCCAATGGCAAGCTCACGTCGACCGGTTTTGTCAGGGTAGCCGCTAACAGCGGTACCTTGCAGGTGATGCGCACCAGTCAGTGCTGGGACAGGAAAGGTCTGATCGACGCCCTCTGGGCGCCAGCTCTGTTCGTGGAACGTCGAGCCTTGAGTCCGGTTTTCTTTTCGGCCGATGACGCTGCGCTGCATGCTCGCTCGCAAGTTCCGCAAGGCAAGACAGGGGCGTTTGGCGGCCTGATCCTCAAGCGCGCCGACGGTTTTTTCGTAGCCACCGATCCGATCGACATTCCTCAGGAAGACTTTGATATCAAGTGGGTGTTTCCCGATGAAGCGGTCACTGCCGGCCAGTTTCCGGCAGGCTGCAGTATTGTTGCGCGGTATCGCTCACGGGTGCTGCGGGCGCTGCCTGTGGTATTGGCGAGCGCTGATAGAGAGCTTTATCTCAACATGCTGTCTGTCGATGTGGTTTACACGGCATTTACTCGTAAGGAACAAACACTCGACGAGTACTTGTTTGCACCTGACGGATCGACCATCCGTTTTCGAGTCGGAGCGTGGGAGCGAATCCGCGCCGACCTGGGCGCGATATTGAGTGCCTCGGGTAAACCGGCTAGCGACCTGGATGGAGCCTGGATCAAGGAGCAGATCCATCTGGGCCGGTTGTCACCGACGGACTGGGTAAAAAAACTGGCCAAGTCCGGTTATCTGCAAGTGGTCGTGGGGAGTCGCTTGTGGGGCTATGCGCGTGCGGTCATAGAATTTACGCCATTTGCAACGGCTATCCGCCCGAGCAATCGCAGGAATGCGGTGTCGGAACCCGCTTACAGCCCGTTGCATATTCGCGAGCAGGATGCCGCGCGCTGTGCCCATGAGCGGGCCGGCAGTCGTGCCGCACTGAGTTTTGGATTCTTGCTCAGGAATGCCCGCGACGGTTCTTTCATGGCAACCTTGCCCATTGAGGCACGAAACGCAACGTTCGACTACCAACGTGTCTTTCCGGGTGCGTTACCTTACCGCTTCGTCACCAGCGGCTTGTACATGTGTGGTGCGCAAGCGCCTCAGAATCTGTCGGACGATGATTATCGGCACTTCTTTTCACCAATCGATGTGAGTCAGGCACGTGTTGTTGCGAACTCAGCCCAGGGCTACCGGTCGATTTACTTCTCCTGCGCCGACGGTGCCTTGTTACAGTTCAAGATGAGCGCCTTCGATTCGGCTATGACACTGGATAAGTTTGGGCAGGTCGAATTCAAGGACAATCCGTTCGCGTCATCTGCACAGGCGCAGGAGGACTGGCGCGACATCGAGCAGGGCAAGTTCAGCCTGACCGGTTACATTCGGCGCATGGCGGTGGCCGGACGACTGGAGGTCCTGGTGACAAGCCCCTACTGGTCTTGCCCGGGAGTGGTGGGTGCCGACTGGGTTCCACGGATGCCTGCTGTTTCCGACGCTGAACGGTGGGCACTCAATCCCGTCCTGCCTTTGGGACCCGTGTTTCACCATCCCGACGATGCGGCTCGTCATGCACAGCATCGGGCGGCGGGTGTCGGTGGGCAGCCCGCGGCGCTGACCAGCGCCGTGCTCGGCAAAACCGCAACCCGTTCGTACGTCGGCGTGGAGCCCGTTGTGGACACACCTTCCTCCTATGGTGCGCTGCACCGTATCTTCCGCACCGCGAACGACCCGTCGACTTCGCCCAGGAATAAAGCGCCGCAGTTTCCTGAGGGTTACACGCTGATGGCGGGCCACGAGATGTCCTTGTCGCCCGCCATCCCCACCGCCCCGCTGGAGGTGGACTATGCATCGGCCGCGTCGGTCTATGAACACACCCATGCCATGAAAGCCAAAGGGTTTGATATTGACGCGTTCTACTACTCGACGCGTCATGGTGCGCTACTCAAATACGACCCCACCCACTCCTCGGAAGAAGGCCGGTTTTTACTCACCGGACATTTTACGTCATCCGAAGATTTTGTTCTGAAGTTGGCGGTTGTTGGTGGGCTGAGGGTGCTCAAGACGGCAGCTGACTGGAATCAGGCGGGCAGACTGGGACAGGACTGGAGAGTCGCTCGTCAACAGGTGCCCGACGTTTCCGATAAGCCGACTCGGGATGAGCTGTAATCTCGAGTCTACAGTCGTGGTGCGGCTGGCAAGGAAATTCGCAATTGCCAGTGAGATGCGCGGGGCCCCCGCGCATCTCGCCTGACTCAGGATGACGGTGAGGCGGTTTCAGTTTGCCGGGTCAGGCGCGACAACAGCAGCCGATCGAGCAGCCATACCACCACCAGCGAGATCCCCACCAACGGGAACGCCACCGCCAGGGCGAACATGATCACCATCGCGGTTTTCCATTTCGGCAGGTCGTGGCGCAGCGGTGGGACACCGAACTTGCCTTGCGGACGGCGTTTCCACCAGATCACCACGCCGCTGACCGCGCTGAGCAAGATCATCAGGCAGATCAGCAGGATAATGATCTGGTTGAGCGTGCCGAACATCTTGCCTTCGTGCAGCATCACGCCGATTTCCGTGGCGCGGGCGACGACGCCGTATTGCTCGTAGCGTACGTCGGCGAGGACGTCGCCAGTGTACTGATCGATGTGAAGGGTGGCGTCATTGCGTGGGTCATCGGCGAACACAGCGATGGTGAATACGCCAGTGGCCGTGGTCGGGAAGGTGATGCTGTAGCCGGGCTCGACCTTGCGTTGCACGGCGATGTTCTGCACATCCTGCAGGCTGATGGTCGGCGCGGCGGGACCGGTTGGCGCTGCGCCGTGGGCCATGTGTTCGGCATGATCGCCGGACATCGGCATCGGCGTATTTTCCATGGCCCACGGCACAGTCTGGCGGGTGGCGCTGTTGAGGCTGCGCGCTTCGACGTCGGACTTTGGCACGTTGTCCCACATCGCCGCCGGAAAGACATTCCACACGGCGGCGTATTGCTGGCCCCAGAAGCCGGTCCAGGTCATGCCGCTGAGCAGCATCACCAGCAACAACGAGGCGCCCCAGAAGCCGGTGACGGCATGCAGGTCACGCCACAACACCCGGCCTCGACTGTTCAGGCGAGGCCAGAGAATGCCTGCGGCCTGACCACGGGGCCACCACAGAAACACCCCGGAAACCACCAGCACCACCCCCCAACCAGCGGCCAGTTCCACCAGTCGGTCACCCACGGTGCCGATCATCAGTTCGCCGTGAATCGCTCGCGCGACCGCCTGCAGGTTCTTCTTGGCATCTTGCTCGCCGAGAATGTCACCGTGATACGGGTCGACGAACACATTCAGCTCGTTACCACCGTTGAGCACGACAAACTGGGCACTGCGCTGGGGGGTTACCGGCGGCAGGTATTGTTTGATCGTGCCTTGTGGATAGGCGGCCTTGACCCGGTTGAGCAGGTCATCGGCCGGCACCGTGTGGTGTCCGGCAGGGACGTTGAGCAGGCTGCTGTACATCAGTGAGTCGAGTTGCGGTTTGAACAGGTAAATGGTGCCGGTCAGGGCCAGCATCACCATGAATGGCGCAACGAACAATCCGGCATAGAAGTGCCAGCGCCAGGCCAGGTTGTAGAAATTCACTTTGGGCTGTTTCATCGGTTGTGCTCCGCTTGGCGAATCAATTGTCTGTAAAAGATCGCAGCCTCGTTTCACTCGACAGCTCCTGCAGGAGCCTGCGATCTTTTGACTTTTGTTGTTAGAAACTCATATCAATCCTGGTCCAGAGCGTGCGCCCCGGTTCCTTGATGGCTTGCGGATCATTGGCCGGGTAACCGAAACCGGCGTTGCCGGCCAGGTTCAAATGTTCGGCGTAGGCCTTGCCGAACAGGTTGTCGACGCCGCTGCTGACCTTCCAATGCTGGTTGATCCGATAGGCACCGTTGAGCGAGAACACGGCAAAACCCGGGGTCTTGTCGAAGTCCTTGCCGACCACGTTGCCTTTGTTCTGGTCGATACGGTTTTGCGCGGCAACCACTCTCCACAGTGCGCCGGTGCTCCAGTTGTCTTCGCTGTAGGTCAAGCCGAAGCGGGCGTCCAGCGGCGGCATTTGTGGCAAGGCGCTGCCATCGCTGCTGTTCTTGCCCCAGGCGTAGGCCAGGGTGGCGTCGGCTTTCCAGTGCTCGTTGAGTGGGTAGGCGGCACCCAGTTCGCCACCCATGATTCGCGCATCGATGTTCTGTGCTTGAGAGGTCATGCCCATCATGGCTGGCGTGTAGTTGAACAGGATGTAGTCGCGCACCTGGCCGATGTAGGCCGAGGCCCAGGCTTCGAGATCTTCAGCTTTGTATTGCAGGCCGAAGTCGAGCTGGGTGGTTTTCTCGGGCTTGATCGAATCGAAGGCATTCACCGATCCGGCGGGGCCGGAATTGGGCGAAAACAGTTCCCAGTAGTCCGGGAAGCGCTGGGTGTGGCCCAGTCCCGCATACAGTGTGGTCGGGCTGTCGGCCAGGTCGTGTTCGTAGCGAATGAAGCCACTGGGCAGCGTATCGGCACGCGTGTCGTCGGCGGTTGGGTTGGGGCGGGTCATCATCCCCGAGCCGATGGTTTGCCGGTAATCCTTGGCCGAAGCGCGGTCCAGGCGTGCGCCGGTAATGAGTCGGTCACGCTCGGCGGCGTACCAGGTCAGTTCGCTGAACACTCCGTAATTGTGGAAGTCGGCGTCCTTGGTGTACGGCTGGTCCTTGTAGGTGTCGATGCCCATGGCGCTGCGTTGGCGGTGCTCGTTGGTCTGCGCATCAATGCCACTGACCAACTGCACATCGGCCCAACGCCAGGTAGCCTTGACTCGCGCGCCAAGAGTGCGCCGGTCGACGTTGGACGCCATGGGGCCGGCCATCATCCCGGTGCCGGACGGCGTTCGCAGCGTGTAGTTGTCCATCACATGGTCGGCGTAGTTGTAGTAGACCTGCGCCTCGAGCTGTTCCAGCACGTCGCTGATGTTGGACTTTTCGAAGCGCAGGCCAAGGCTCTCGCGCTTGAACTGCGAACCGTCCATGCCGCGTCCTGCGTAACGTGCCTCGCCGTCACCCTTGCCAGCGGTCAACTCCAGCAGGGTATCGGCGTCTGGGGTCCAGCCGAGCGCGACGTCACCGTTCCATTTGTCATAACGCGATGCCACGGTGTCGTTGTTGCCATCCTTGTAGTCGTCGGCCTGGGCGGTGTTACCGATCACCCGCATATAACCCAGTGGACCGCCGGCGGCTGCGTCCACCAGCTTGTCAAAACGGCCATTGGAGCCGGCCAGCACACTGGCGTTCACCCGCGTGCCGAGCTCACCGAAGCTTTCCGGTTCGCGGTCGAAGAGGATGGTGCCGGCCGAAGCCCCCGGTCCCCAAAGCACGGTCTGCGGACCTTTGATGACGGTCAGTGTGTCGTAGGTTTGCGGGGAAATGTACGAGGTCGGAGCGTCCATTCGGCCGGGGCACGCGCCGAGCATCATGCCGCCGTTGGTGAAGATGTTCAGGCGTGAGCCAAACATGCCGCGCAACACCGGGTCGCCGTTGGTACCGCCATTGCGCACCTGGGCGAAGCCCGGAATGGTTTTCAGATAGTCCGACCCGTCGCTGGCCGGCACGGGTTGGCGCGGCTCCCTGGGGTTGGTGACGATGGTCAGTGGCGAGTTCGGGGCAATCGCGGTGATAACCGTCGGGGTCAATTCTTCACTATGACCTGCGTGTTCATCGGCCAGCGCGGAAGGCGCGAGCAAGGCACCGCACAGGAGGGCGGTGGCGTGCCTGAAGCGAAGGCTGGATTCGTTCAGGGCAAGGGTGGCTTGGGCAGTGCTCAAGCAGGGGACAGCAGCAAACCTGGACATGACAATTTCCATCGAACAGTCGTAAACGACACGGTCGCTCCTGGAGGACCGTGTGAAACCAGAGGTGGGTTGTTTACGCGATGACGGGCGGAGCGCGGGTGCGGGCGCCGGGGAAGAAGGCTTGCCGGGCATGGCCCTGGCGAGGAGATGGCGGGGTGTACGTGTTGGCGGGCGGGGTATCGAACGCTGTGAATGCAACGCCACCGGTGAGCGCCGGGCAATTGAACAGCAGGCTGCAATAGCCGCATTTTTCCCAGATTGCGTGGTGCCCGGACGCTGGCGGGCAATGCTCGGCCGTCGGTTGAGCGGCGTGATCGGCGTGATCCATCGCCGACATGTTCATGCTCATGTCCATTGACATGTTCATGCTCATGTCCAGGGGCATGGAGGTACGCTGATCCATCGGCATCGACTGAGAAATCAGTGGACCGATAAAGATCATCAACATGGCGAACAGGCTGATCCAGCTGCCGCGCGTCAGTCTCAAGGGCTGACGACGGTGGGCGGATGACCTGGTGCCTGGCGGACGCATGGGCGGCCTCAGCTCAGCAGATTATTGAGCGTGAGCGTGCTTTTGCGTGGCCTCGGGCGCCTGCTTCTGCACCGCCACTTCGACCGTCACGTCACCGGACTTCTCGAAGTGCAGGGTCAGCGGGAAGCGCTTGCCATCGCTAAGCAGGCTTCGGTCTTTCAGCCCCAGCAACATGACGTGGTAGGCCATCGGTGCAAAGGTGACATCGCCACCTGCGGGGATTTCCACGCTCGGTACCGGCTGCATTTTCATCAGGTCGTTTTGCATCACATGCTCATGTAATTGCGCTTCACCCGAGATTGGCGAGTCGACACCGAGCAGGCGGTCGGCGGTCTTGCCTGCGTTGTGGATCACGAAATAGGCCGCGACGGTCGGCGCATTGGGCGGCAATTCCTGCGACCAGGGATGAGCGATCTGCAGATCGCCGAGCGTGTATTCGTGGGCATTGGCAAAGCAGGCAGGCAGCAGCAACGCGGCCAGAACGATAAGTCTGTTCAACATGGCAGTTCTCCAGGCGATTCAAAACGCAGATCAATTGCGAGATGTCATCACACCAGAGGCGAGGCACGGGGGTTGAGGCTGGGCCATTGCTGGCGGGGTGTCGGGGTATTGAATGCGGCGGGAGGCAGGCTTCGATTCGCTTCGAACTGCGTGTAATACAACCGTGGCTCATGTCCGGGCAACGCCACCAATGGCGCGGAGCCGCTGCAGCACCAGCAATGTTGCATGTTGGAATGATCGTCGCTTTGCGGGGCTTTTTGCTCGATATCGCCCAAGGAGATCGCCACCACCCGGGTGCCGCTGGACGAGCAGAAACTGCCCCACAACAATTGTTCGGCTGGCGCCTTCGCCGTCTGCGCCATCGCTCCGGACATCGGCATGGCGAGCATGTTGAACAGCACTGCGAAGCAGGCTATCCAGGCAATTGCTAGCCGTTGTCGGGACATGGGACAAATCCGGTGGGTGGGCGATCAGGCGCGGCTATTTAGCCTGATCAGGGCCGATAAGTAAAAACACCGCGTGCGGTGTGGTGTCGCAGCACGAAGTTCTCATATCCATCATGATAGCTGCGAATAGCGAAATGCCAGTGTCACTTAAACTTGTCAGTCGTCTTTTAAATGGGTGTAAGTAAATGCTGGTGGATTTTTAGACTTTAACTTTTGCATCGCTATCAATGACGCCATCGCGGGCAAGCCCGCTCCCACAGTTATCGGCATCGGACACATAATCATTGCCAGACAGAAAACCTGTGGGAGCGGGCTTGCCCGCGAAGACGTACTAAGGCGTTCACAATTCTCAGATAAAAACCTGTTCTGTCATTGCTCGCAACACCTCGGCCACCGACTCAAACTCGCGCTCTACCACCGGCAACACCGGCCGCTTCAACACCAGCACCGGCACCCCCCGCTCGCGCGCCACCTCCAGCTTCGGCTCAGTGGCGGTGCTGCCGCTGTTCTTGCTGATCAGCACGTCGATCTGCCGACGTTCGAACAAGGCGCGTTCCTCGTCGATCAGGAACGGTCCGCGTGCACCGATCACTTCGCAACGTTCGTTGCCGGGGTAAACGTCCAGCGCGCGCAAGGTCCAGAATTGCTCCGGCGGGATTTCGTCCAGGTGTTGCAAGGGCTCGCGACCCAGGGTGAACAGCGGTCGACGGAAGGGTTTCAGCGCGTCGATCAACTCGGCCCAATCACTGACTTCGCGCCAGTCATCGCCGGCCTGCGGTTGCCACGCCGGACGTCGCAGCGCCCAGCAGGCGATGCCGCTCAACCGAGCCGCCGTCGCGGCGTTTTGACTGATCCGGGCGGCGTAGGGATGGGTCGCGTCGAGCAGCAGATCAATCCCTTCATCGCGTATGAATTGCGCCAGCCCTTCGGCACCCCCATAGCCGCCAACTCGAACCTGGCAGGTCAGGTCCGTCGGCACTCGACCGACACCCGCCAGGCTATAGATGTTTTGCGGGCCGAGGGTTCGGGCAATCGCCAGCGCCTCGGTCACGCCACCCAGCAACAGAATTCGCTTCATTGAAAAGCTCCTGCATGGCCAACAATTCCGCCCTGGCGATCGATGGCAAACACTTCGACCTGAACCTGCGCCGGCACCACGCTGCGGGCAAAGTCCAGGGCGTGTTGGCACACGGCATCGCCGAGGGCGATGCCGGCGGCGCTGGCCATCGCCAGGGCCTGTTGACTGGTATTGGCTTCACGGATGCCTTGCTGCAGCGCCGTATCGGCGCCGACCGCGGCGGCCCATTCGGCCAGTTGCGGCAGATCGATGCTCGAATGCCGACTGTGCAGGTCCATGTGCCCGGCCGCCAGTTTGCTGATCTTGCCGAAGCCGCCGCACAGGCTGAGTTTTTCGACCGGAACCTTGCGCAGGTGCTTGAGCACGGCACCGACGAAATCGCCCATTTCGATCAGGGCGATTTCCGGCAGGTTGTAGACCCGGCGCATGGTGTCTTCGCTGGCGTTGCCGGTACACGCGGCGATGTGCAGATAACCGTTGGTCTTGGCCACGTCGATGCCCTGGTGGATCGAGGCGATATAGGCCGCGCAGGAAAACGGCCGGACAATACCGCTGGTGCCGAGGATCGACAGGCCGCCGAGTATTCCCAGGCGCGGGTTCATGGTTTTCAGCGCCAGGGCCTCACCGTTCTCGACATTCACCGTGACTTCGAAACCGCCGCGGTAGCCGAACTCGTTGGCAAGCAGCGTCAGGTGATCGCTGATCATCTTGCGTGGTACGGGATTGATCGCCGGCTCGCCAACGCCCAGCACCAGCCCCGGGCGGGTGACCGTACCAACACCACGCCCGGCATGAAAACCGATACCCGGCTCACTGCGCAGGCACACCTGAGAGTAGAGCAACGCGCCATGGGTTACGTCGGGATCGTCTCCGGCATCCTTGATCGTCCCTGCCTCGGCGCCACCGTCGATCAGGCGGCAGAACTCCAGGCGCATCTGCACCTGCCTACCCTTTGGCAGCACGATGTGCACGGCATCCGACGAAGTGCCACCGAGCAGCAGGCGAGCCGCTGCCAGGCTGGTCGCGGTCGCGCAGCTGCCCGTGGTCAGGCCGCTGCGCAGTGGTGCGGGTTGTTCGGCGGTTTCGTCACGCATCGAAGGGTTTGACCACGTCCAGCAAGGTAATCGGCAACGCCTGGCGCCAGGTGTCGAAGTCTCCCAGGGGCTGCGCCTGGGCGATATGAATACGCGTCACCTCGCCCCCGTGCTGTTCGCGCCAGGCCATCAGGGTCATTTCACTTTGCAGCGTGACCGCATTGGCAATCAGGCGGCCGCCAGGCTTGAGCGCTGCCCAGCAAGCGTCGAGGACGCCTTCGCGGGTGACGCCGCCGCCGATGAACACCGCGTCCGGACGCTCGAGTCCCACCAGCGCCTGCGGTGCACTGCCGCGAATCAATTGCAGGCCGGGCACACCGAGTGCGTCGCGGTTGTGCTCGATCAACAGCTGCCGACCTTCGTCGGCCTCGATGGCCAGCGCCCGGCAACCGGGATGAGCGCGCATCCATTCAATGCCAATGGAGCCGCTGCCGGCACCGACATCCCATAACAGCTCACCGGGAACCGGTGCCAGTCGAGCGAGTGTGATGGCGCGCACATCGCGTTTGGTCAGTTGGCCGTCGTGCCTGAAGGCGGAGTCCGGCAAGCCGGCCAGTCGCGACAGACGCGGCGCGTTTGCTTGGGCGATGCATTCTATGGCGATCAGGTTCAGGTCGGCGACAACCGGGTCGGCCCAGTCGTTGGCCGCACCGTCGATGCGTCGCTCGGCCTCACCACCCAAATGTTCCAGCACGCTCAGGCGGCTCGGCCCGAACCCGCGTTCGCGCAACAATGCCGCGATCGCGGCGGGACTTTGGCCGTCATTGCTCAGCACCAGCAGACGAACGCCACTGGACAACTGAGCATTAAGCGCCGCGATGGGGCGAGCGACCACCGACAGCGTCACCACATCCTGCAACGGCCAGCCCATCCGCGCGGCGGCAAGTGAGCAAGAAGATGGCGCGGGCAAGACCAGCATTTCACTGCTGGGTAGTTGCCGAGCGAGGCTGGCGCCAACACCAAAGAACATGGGGTCACCGCTGGCCAGCACGCAAACGGGCTCACCGTACCGCTCCAGCACCGGCGCCAGCGAAAACGGGCTGGGCCACACTTGCCGTTCACCACGAATACACACCGGCAGCAAATCCAGTTGCCGCTGGCCGCCAATGATCCGCGAAGCGCCCAGCAGGGCGTGCCGAGCGTTCTTGCCCAAGCCCTTGAAGCCGTCTTCACCGATGCCTACCACTGTCAGCCAAGGGGGCATGCCATTCCTCTTCTATCGACCAAAGCCCAATCATCTCCGCGGCCAGGTCCGTCTCGACCGGCGCGGTGGGGCATCATAACGCGGTGTCGATTGCATTCGCCCGTCGTCGTCGATGAAATCGCGTTCAAGGGCGATGGCTGCCCTGCAAAATGATGGGGATTTAATCTGCTTCGCTTAAGGGTTGTTTTTTAGCAGATCGAATCTCTTCATTTTGATCTCGCGACGCTTTTTATCAATAAGCGTTCTTTTTGTTCCAAGTATTCTTTTATCCAGTTTGAGATAGGCTCGTTGCTGGATGATCGTGGCGGAGCGCTTTTCCGATTCGACGTACAGGAAGTTACTTTCATTGGTAGACGCTACCAATTCAAGATTGAAAACCGCTATTTCCAGACAGCCCTTGGCGTCATAGCGGACGGGAATAACCTGAAAGTGTCGACCCAGAAGACTCTCCTGGTCCAGAGAGAGCAACGCGGGTTTGTCGGGTTTCAGGGCGTCGAGCGTGTCGATCATCGCGTTACCTTGTCGGCTGTCGGGCATCTTCCCGGCGCTCTCGACCAGGAAATCCGCAACGTTTCTCAAGACATCGTGACGGGTGCGGGTAAAGATTGCATCCTGGAAGACAGACCACCCCAGGAAACTCAGCGTCGTCATATATTCATTCAGCCACTTTGTCGAATCGACAAAGCGACTGCAGGCCGTGTCGGCGGATTGGGTGGCGATCTGTGTGCAGTGGGTCAGGTCGTCATGATCCGCAAGTGATATGTCCTCAATGCTTGAAAGCAGAGTGGGACCGGTCAATACGCCGGAGAAGTTCCTACTGTTCATATTCAGTCCTTGAATAAAATTTTAGTGGAGGAAGTGGTCTTCCTGGTGGAGAAAGTACAGCAGCCTGCCTGCGGCTAAAATAACGTTGGCTTGAAGAACTGCTACTGGCTGTTAAATACACTGCGCAGTTGTCTTTGAAACGCAAGTGCCGGTGGGCGTTTCAGACTTCAGGCGAGCGACCGTTGACCTTTGGGCGAGCGCGCTTCGTCGTCAATCCACTTGAGCTTTTTCATCCCGCCGGACAAAGCAGGCATAATGCGCCCCTTCGTTCCGTTGCCGGTCATCCCCGTGAATTCACCTCAGACATCCAGTCCCTTGCGCCCATCGGCCTGTCCCGGTTTGTTGCGTGTCGTGCAGGCGCTGGATGGCGGTATTTGTCGGATCAAACTTGCCGGCGGGGCTATTCGCGCAGATCAGGCCGTGGCGGTGGCTGATGCCGCCGAACGCTATGCCGGTGGCGTGATAGAGGCGACCAACCGCGCCAATCTGCAAATTCGCGGAATTGGCCAGCAGTCCACCGCGTTGATCGAGAGTCTGCTGGCCGTCGGGTTGGGACCGGTCAACGTCGCTGGCGATGATGTGCGCAATCTGATGCTCAGCCCAAGCGCCGGCATTGACCGGCACATGCTGATCGACAGCAGGCCCTTGGCCCGAGAAATTCTCGACAGCTTGCAAACCCATGCGCGCTTCCATGAGTTATCGGCCAAGTTCGCCGTGCAACTGGATGGTGGTGAAGCCTTGGCAATGCTCGAGCATCCCCATGACCTCTGGCTGAGTGCGGCTGATCGAAATGGCGAGCCTGTGCTGGCCTTCGGTCTGGCGGGGTGCCCCACCGATGCGCCGTTGGCAGCGGTATTGCTCCGTGACGGACATGCGTTGGTGGTAGCGGTGTTGGAGTTGTTTCTCGAACTTGCACGGCCGGATCAGACGCGGATGCGACATCTGCTGACTGAGCATTCGCTGGATTCACTGTTGCAACGGCTGGCCGAGCGCGTGCCCTTGTTTGCCATGGAGTCATGGCAGCGCCCGACTGCACGTGCGCGATTGCACATCGGCAGTCATCCGCAGCGTCAGGAAGGCCTTGTCTATGTCGGTGCGGTGCCTGCGCTGGGGCGACTGGACCCGACGATGCTCAAGGGGGCGGCTCATCTGGCCGAGGCATTTGGTGATGCCAGCCTGCGCCTGACCCCTTGGCAAAGCCTGTTGCTGCCAAATATTCGCCATGAAGATTCACCAGCCCTGCGTCATCAATTGCAGGCATTGGGTTATCTGGTCGACGCCGATCAGACCCTGGCCCATCTGGTGGCCTGCACCGGATCGGCCGGTTGCGGCAAAGGCTTGGCGGATACCAAGGAAGACGCGCGGCAACTGGCCGATCGGCTGCTTGATCAATCCGCACAGGTGCAGGTTCACTTGTCTGGCTGTTCGCGCTCCTGCGCGTGCGCGCACACGGCGCCCGTCACATTGTTGGCGACGCGCCCTGGTCACTACGACCTCTATTTTCGCGATGCCGCGCAGCCGGGTTTCGGCGCGCTGCACGCTCGCAATCTTACTATTGAAGCGGTCGCGGCCTTGCTCGATGCCCGCTCACGGAGCCCCCTTGATGCTTGATTACATCCGCGACGGTCAGGAGATCTATCGCAATTCCTTCGCGATCATCCGGGCCGAGGCCAACCTCGAACGCATTCCGGCCGATCTGGAAAAACTCGCAGTCCGTGTGATACATGCTTGCGGCATGGTCGATGCTATCGATGGCCTGCAGTTTTCCACGGGCGCGGGCAAGGCCGGGCGCGATGCGCTGGCCGCCGGCGCGCCGATTCTGTGTGATGCGCGGATGGTGTCCGAGGGCATAACCCGTGCGCGTTTGCCAGCGAACAACCCGGTCATCTGCACCCTGCGAGATGAAAGCGTTCCACAGCTGGCGCGTGAACTGGGCAACACCCGTTCCGCCGCGGCACTGGAACTGTGGCGTCCTCATCTGGAAGGCAGTGTCGTGGTGATCGGTAACGCGCCGACAGCGCTGTTTTACCTGCTTGAAATGCTCGACGCCGGTGCGCCCAAACCGGCGTTGATCCTTGGTTTCCCCGTGGGCTTCGTTGGCGCCGCCGAATCCAAGGCAGCACTGGCCGCCGACAGTCGTGGCGTGCCGTTCGTTATCATGCAAGGTCGGCTGGGCGGTAGCGCCATGGCCGCCGCCGCCGTCAATGCCCTCGCCACGGAGATCGAATGATGCAGCAACCTGGACGTTTGATCGGCCTTGGCGTGGGGCCGGGTGACCCGGAACTGATTACGGTCAAGGCGCTGCGCCTGCTGCGCGAATCGCCGGTAGTGGCGTACTTCGTCGCCAAGGGTAAGAAGGGCAACGCTTTCGGCATCATCGAAGCGCATTTGCAGGACGCCCAAACCTTGTTGCCACTGGTGTACCCGGTGACCACCGAAGCGTTGCCGGCACCACTGTCCTACGAGCAAGTGATCAGCGATTTCTACGATGCGGCCGGTGAAGAGCTGGCCGCGCATCTCGATGCGGGTCGTGACGTGGCAGTGATCTGCGAGGGCGATCCGTTTTTCTACGGCTCCTACATGTACCTGCACGATCGGCTGGCGCAACGGTATGAGGCCGAAGTGGTGCCGGGTGTCTGCTCCATGCTCGGCGGTGCTTCGGTACTGGGCGCGCCGTTGGTGTATCGCAACCAGAGCCTGTCGGTGCTGTCCGGCGTGCTGCCTCACGAGGATCTCAAGCGTCGCCTGGCTGACGCCGATGCGGCAGTGATCATGAAACTGGGCCGTAACTTCCCGAAAGTCCGTCAGGTGCTGGAAGAACTCGGATTGGCCGAGCGAGCGCTGTATGTGGAGCGTGCGACCATGGCCAACCAGAAGATCGTGCCGCTGGATCAGGTCGAGCCTATGTCGTCGCCGTACTTCTCGCTGATCATCGTTCCCGGTGAAAGGTGGCAAGGCTGATGACGCGTCCAGTTCCGGCCATTGTCATTCTCGGCAATGGCAGCCTCGCCACCGCGCGCAGCATTCAACAACTGTACCCCGGCGCCTTGATCCACGGCCTGGACGAACGTGTCGTCGGTGCCGATCGCACTTACCGCGAGTTCGGTGCGACATTGCGTGAGCTTTATCAACAAGACACGCCGATCATCGCCCTGTGCGCAGCCGGTATCGTCATTCGCACCCTGGCGCCGTTGCTGCTGGAGAAGGGGGCCGAGCCACCCGTGCTCGCCGTCGCCGAAGACGGGAGCGCCGTGGTGCCGCTGCTCGGTGGTTTGGCTGGCGTGAACGTGTTGGCGCGGGAGGTTGCTGCGGCACTGGACGTTTCAGCGGCGATCACCACCAGTGGCGAATTGCGTTTTGGTACCTGCCTGCTGAATCCACCCAGCGGTTATGCCTTGGGTGATCTTGAGCTGGGCAAACGCTTCGTTTCCGATTTGCTCGCCGGTGAGTCGGTGCGAATCGAAGGGGCGGCGCCTTGGTTAGTGCAGGCGCAGTTACCGGAAAACCCGCAAGCGCGGCTGGCCGTTCACGTCGGTCATGCCGAGCGTACGCCGGCTGCCAATGAGCTGCTGATTTATCCACGCAACGTGTTGGTCGCGGTCGGTGCTGGCGTGGTTGATGTTCCCGGTGCAGTTCGCGAGGCTTTGCATCAGGCAAAAATCGCCGTGCAGTCGTTGGCCTGCCTGCTGGCTGCCGATAGTGAAATGTCGAGTCCAACACTGCGTGAAGCGGCGCTTGAGCTGGGTGTGCCGCTACGTTTTGTCGATGATGTTGGCGCGGCCAGTAACCTGATGCGTAACGCCATCGAACAGCCTGTTTCCGTGTTTGGCGATGAGGCCGTTGCCATCGCAGTTGCCAAGCAGCCTTTGGACCCCTTATCGATTGGCCGTCCTCGCGGTCGCCTGGCGGTGATCGGTCTCGGCCCCGGCGCCGCCGATCTGATGGTGCCTGCGGTCAAGGCGGAACTGGCCCGCGCCAACGACGTTCTCGGTTATGAAACCTATGTGCGCATGGCGGGGCCGTTCCGTGCGGACCAGGTCCTGCACTGCACCGACAACCGTGAAGAAATGCAGCGTGCCCGCCACGCCTTTGAGCTTGCGGCGCAGGGTCGCTGCGTAGTGGTCGTCTCTTCCGGGGACCCCGGTGTCTTCGCCATGGCCGCAGCGGTGCTCGAGGCTCTGCATGAGTCCCGCGATCCAGCGTGGCACAACGTTGATCTGGAAATCCTTCCGGGCGTTTCGGCATCGCTGGCAACGGCTGCCCAGGCAGGCGCCCCGTTGGGGCATGATTTCTGCGTACTGTCGCTTTCGGACAACCTCAAGCCTTGGGACATCATCGAGAAGCGCCTGGACCTTGCGGCGCAAGCCGACCTGGCGATGGCTTTCTATAACCCGATCTCACGTTCCCGGCCTTGGCAGTTGGGGCGTGCACTGGAAATCGTCGCGCTGCATCGTGCTGCTGACACACCCGTCGTGTTGGGACGCGATGTAGGGCGCCCGGGGCAGACGTTGCGGGTCACCACACTCGGTCAATTGACGCCGGATCAAGTCGACATGCGAACCATGGTGTTGATTGGCTCATCCACGACTCGCGTATTTGCTCGGCCTCAGGGGTCGTTGTGGGTGTACACGCCACGTAGCTACGGTGACAAGTTGGTCGATATCAACTAGACAAGTCGCGGTCATATGGGTCGGATTATTCGGGGCGTTTCGCTCGAATAATCCGCCTGTTCGCGGGGTAGTGCGGGATTTACATATATGGTCATTTAATTGGGTTTGTTGCTCGGTAAGGGGGTGGGTTAGATTCGTTATTACGCCCAGGAGGGCTGTAGACGAACTTAAAGGAATGTTGAATATGGAAAGTTTTGAAGATTCAAGCACGCTCAAGGGTTGCACTGATTTGGGAAGGGCGCGTATTGCCAGGGCCAAGGCACTGTTGGTTAACGCTCCCCGTGCAAGAGGTCTGGTGGGTTCCGCTGATTTGGCGGCGTCGAGTCCTACCAAGGAACTGGATGCTTTGGTTTTAGGTAATTCACTCATCGGTTACGGCGATGGTATTTCGCTCGAGAACATGATGATTATCGAAAATCTCATCAGTTTTTCGAAGCTGGAGGCCGATCGCGAAACTAAAAATGATCCGAACCCTGCGGCCTGGCATCGAGCATTTATCAATTGCATGTTGGACATGGGATGTTCTGTCCCCATCCATGCGAGCCTGCAATACAAAAAGCAGTCTGGCTCGGGGACGATGAAAAATGTCGTCACGTCCATTGTCCAGGCAGGGATTGCTGCGGCAGTAGCGGCCATTCCCGGTGCAACGGTGTTGAGTGCCGTGGCAGACTCCACCTTGACGGCTTTGGAAAAGGAACCTGATACAGTCAAGTTATTCAATTACGATGTAGTGACAGCAAAAGGTGTGAAGCTGGCCATATTGCCGTGTGAGCAAGCGGAGAATGGTCTCATTATTGTTTCTTTTTCGTCTATTAATCATGAAAGCAATACGTTCGGTGGTGAGGTCCTTTTCTTTGATCTCAAAGTCACTAATGTTGATATTTACCAGGGTTCGAATTATCTCACCTTTAATCCTTTTGCCTATGCTGAAGTAAAAGATGATATTGAGTCTGTCCTTGGCTTGCGGCGCAAAGAGATGCGCAGCAAACGATTTGCGCGGCACAGGAAGTAAAAGATAGCCAGCCTTGGCCGGAGGCGTTTGCCTCTGGTTTGCACGATGGATATAGACATATGGACTATTCGATTTACATCAATGGATGTTGCATGCTGGCTTTATCAAAAGAATTGTCGTTCGCCACGAAACAAGATGTGATTGATGCTTTGCTTTTTACTCAGCTTGCTGCCGATGAAGAATTTCCTGACGAGCCGAACGGCCTGGATTGGTTCGAGGCTTACAAAAGTATCTTGTATGAGTGTGGCTGGGTCTACGATCGGCAAAATGTGACGACCGGTACGTTTACATCCATTGCCGAAAAGACGTTCTCGTTGAGAGAGGCGTTTGCGACGGTCTTTGAAAACAATCTGGATAGTGAGCAGGCGACTGTTTTACTGGCAGTGCTGGATAAGGTCGCCGCGTTGCCGGACAACATGAACCTGGAGCAGATCTTCCGCCAACAGGCAGCGCTGAATGTGAAGGGGATGAAGCGCATCAGGGCGTGCATTGGTGTGGTCGATGAACGTGGGTCCTTGAATAGCGCTTCTGTTTTTTTTGATACCCGCGGATCAGTCGGCAGGCTACTCACGGGGCGTGAGTTTGCTTTCAGTGATCTGCATGGCGCGGTGAACGCCTATTTTTACACCGCTCGTTTCAATGCAGGCATCTATGGCGAGTACAGGGCGGATACCGTGCAGTGGTTAGGTGCACGGCGGCAGTCTGAACATCTCGCGATCGCCAGCCTGACGATTTAGCAGGTCCTGGCAGGTGCCTTGTGCAATCAGGGCACCAAATACCCCTTCACCCCGGTAAAGATAATCTGCGCCGCCAACGCACACACGAACAAGCCCATCAGCCGGCTGACGATCTGCAAGCCCTGGTCGCCTAGAATGCGTTCGATACGGTTGGACAGGTACAGCACCACGCCGACGGTGAAGCTGGCCAGGGCAATACTGACGATAGCCGTGAGCTTATCGTCCCAGTGCGGCTGACTAACGCCCATCACCAGCAGGGCGCCAATGGTGCCGGGGCCGACGGTCAGCGGAATGGTCAAGGGGACGATGGTCACGTCCTGCTGCACATTATCGGTCTGCACCGCCGACTTGCCTTGCGCCATCCCCAACGCCGAGATGAACAGCACGCTGCCGGCGCCGATCCGGAAGGCATCCACGGTGATGCCGAATACGCTGAAAATCACGCGTCCGAACAGATACAGCAGGACGCTGGAGACCAGCGTGGCGATGGCCACCTTCCACGCCAGTCGGCGTTGTTCCTTGCGCGAATAACCGCGGGTCAGGCTGATGAAGCAGGACAACACGAAGAATGGGCTATAGAGCACCAACATCTTCAGGTAAACGCTGAACAACACGTGGAGCATGGGGCAGGCTCACTGGTGGGGGGAAGTCGAGGGGAGTCTAACAGGCGCCGTGGAGTCTGTCGGCTCAGGACGTGGGCGTCGTCGCGCGGTTCTGCTGATCGCGCTGGGCAACCCAGTGTTCGATCAATTCGCGCAACTGCGAGAGCTCAACCGGTTTGGCCATATGCCCATCCATGCCAGCCTGGCGTGCACGCTCCTTATGCTCAGCGAGGATGTGCGCGGTCAACGCTACTACCGGGGTGCGGGATCTTTGATTGCCGACTTCCCAGGCGCGCAGTTGCTGGGTCGCCGAAAAACCGTCGAGGATCGGCATTTCGCAATCCATCAGGACCAGGTCGTAGCGATGCGCCTTCATGGCCACCAAGGCTTCTTCGCCGTTGCTGGCGGTGTCCGGTTGCAGATTGAGCTTGCCCAGCATGCCGCGGATGACCTTGGTCGAAATGCTGTTGTCTTCAGCGACCAGAATGCGGAAATCGCTGGGTACCTTGATCGGCAGAGGCGGACCGGATGGCAGGTGTTGCGGCACCGCCAGCCCTTTGTTGCGCTGGGTCAGTTCATCGGCCAGGGTCGTCTTGAGCGTATAGCCGGCCACCGGTTTGGCAAGGATGCGTTTGATCCCCGAATTGCGCGCGATGATCTTGCTCGGCGCATTGCTGATGCCGGTCAGCATGATCAGCAGGATGTCATGGTTCAGGCTCGGGTCTTCCTTGATCTTGGCGGCCAGTTGCATGCCGGTCATGCCAGGCATGTTCTGATCCAGCAGGACCACATCGAAGTAGTCACGCAGGTGCGCCTTGGTGCGCAACAGCGCCAATGCCTCCTTGCCCGACGGTGCCGCGCTCACGTTCAGGCCCCAGGCGCTGCATTGCTGCACCAGCACTTTGCGGCAGGTGTCGTTGTCATCCACCACCAACACCCGTGCACCCTGCAGGGGGCCATCGAGGTCGCAGGTTGGATGCTCCAGTCGGTCCGGGTCCAGGGGCAAGGTCAGCCACAAGGTACTCCCCTGGCTGTTACCACTCTTGATGCCGAATTCACCTTGCATCAAGCGGATCAACTGACGGGCGATCACCAGCCCCAGATTACCGCCCAGGTGGTTGGTAGAGAGGAAATGCTTGCTGTGCAGTTCAGCCTGCATCAGCGCGTCGCGCTCTTCGACGTCCATCGGTTCGCCGCTGTCCTGCACGGCGATGCGCAAGCGTGGATGGCTGCTGCGTTCGTCGAGGGCGACGACGATCAGGATCTCGCCTTCGTCGGTTTTCTTCAGCGCGTTTTCCAGCAGGCTCAGCAATGTCTGGCGCAGGCGCGTCGGATCACCGCTGATGACGCGCGGTACTTGTGGCTGAATGAAGCTGATCAGTTCGACGTTCTGCTGCTCGGCCTTGGCGCGGAAGATGCTCAAGCAGTCTTCGATCAGTGCGTTGAGGTCGAACTGCACATCGTCCAGTTCGATCTGACCGGACTCGAGTTTGGAAATGTCGAGAATTTCGTTGATCAACGTCAGCAGTTCGTTGCCTGCGCTATGGATGGTCTGCACATAGTCGCGCTGCTTGACCGACAGTGGCGTGCCCAGCAGCAACTCGGTCATGCCCAGCACACCATTCATCGGGGTGCGGATCTCGTGGCTGATTTTCGCCAGGAACTCGGCCTTGGCATTGATCTCGGCGTTGCTGGCCGCCAGGTCACGACTGATGCTGAAACGCGCTTCGGTGATGCTGCGCTGGCGTTCGCTCAGGGCGATGCTCATCAACAGGCCACTGATGCAGATGAACACCAGCAGGGTGGTGATCAGGTCATGGGGTTCGATCAGGGTCAGCCCCAGCAAGGCGGGCAGGATGATCAGGGTGCCCAGGTTGAACACCACCATGGCCGCCACGAACAGTCGCGCCGGGCGATAGCCTTTTTGCCAGTGATAGGTGCTGACAAACAGCATGGTCAGGCCCGCCAGGGCGACCAGGGCGTAGGTGATGATGTTCAGTGGCAGCGTGTTGACGAACAGCAGCAGCAGGCTGCAGATCATGATGAACAGGATGTCGCCCACGATCAGCTTGTTCAGCGGATGCGGTCCGAGGGGCTTGAAGAAGCGATAAGCGAATATCAGGCCGCTGGGGGCCGTCAGCAGCAAGGCGAGGTAGGCGCCGGGCGTCTGCACGGCCTGCCAGTCCGGGATCCAGGGTCCCGCCAGGTTCAGCAACAGCACCAGGCTGAGCCCCAACAAGGCTTCGCAAACCGCCAGCCAGACACTGCTGGTCGAACGCGTATAGGCATAGCGGAGGAGGTTGTGCAGGATCAGCATGCCGATGCAGCCCAGTAGCAATCCATAGATCAGCGTCTGGTTCTGGTTGGCTGCGGTAATGACCGCCGATTGCAAGGTGATGTAGGGTCGCAACTGGTGTTCGGAAACCAGTCGCAGGTAGACGTCCAGGGGCTTGTCGCTTTGCGGCAGCGGCAGCATGAAGTCGCTGCTGGGCAAGGGACGGTCCGCCAGGGGTTGTTCGTTGCCTGTATGTGACTGGTCAATCAGCTTGTCGCCGTCCAGCACATACATGTTGAAGTGCAACAGATCGGGCGCGAACACCCGCAGCAATTGTTCATGCTTGCCCGGTGCGAGCCGGAAACGCAGCCACAGCGCACCGTCGGGCTCGGCCGCCGTAAGGTGGTCGAGTTCGATGGGGCTGAATTGGTTGGTGTAGCGGGCGGAGCGGATGTCGCTCAGCTGCAGGTCACCCTGTTCGTCGAGCAATACCGCCCAACCACTGCCTTGCGCGGCTTGGGCCGGGAGCATGCAGAGCAAGGTCAGCAACGTGACGGTTAGACTTATGGCAATCCTGAGCCAGCGCACGGCGAAATCCCTTCGTAGGTTAATGCCAGAATATAACTATGCGCGGCGCCGGAATAGCCAGGCAAGGGGGGTAAGCCCCTGCCTGTCGCAATTGTTGCCTTATTCCTGTTCGCCGCGCTCGCGGGCAATGGCGCGGTAGCCAATGTCCTTGCGATAAAAACAGCCTTCCCAATCGATTTTGGCCGCCAGTTTGTAAGCCTGTTGTTGCGCCTCATCGACGCTGGCGCCCATGGCCGTGGCGCAAAGCACCCGGCCACCAGCGGTCACGACTTGACCGTCCTTGAGCGCGGTACCGGCGTGAAAGACTTTGCCGTCCAGTGCCGCCGCCGCATCCAGGCCATTGATGGCCACACCCTTGGCGTAGTCACCAGGATAGCCGCCAGCGGCCAGGACGATGCCGACGCTCGGACGTGGATCCCATTGCGCTTCGACCTTGTCCAGCGCCTGCGCCAAGGCTGCTTCGACCAGCAATACCAGGCTCGACTGCAAGCGCAGCATGACGGGTTGGGTCTCCGGGTCACCGAAACGGCAGTTGAATTCGATGACCTTCGGGTTGCCGGCCTTGTCGATCATCAAGCCCGCATACAGGAAACCGGTGTAGACATTGCCTTCCTCGGCCATGCCGCGCACGGTCGGCCAGATCACCAGGTCCATGACGCGCTTGTGTACTTCGCTGGTGACAACCGGGGCAGGGGAGTAGGCACCCATGCCGCCCGTGTTCGGACCAGTGTCGCCGTCGCCGACGCGCTTGTGGTCCTGGCTGGTGGCCATCGGCAGGACGTTCTTGCCGTCGACCATGACGATGAAGCTGGCTTCCTCGCCGTCGAGGAACTCTTCGATCACCACGCGCGAACCGGCGTCGCCGAAGGCATTACCTGCCAGCATGTCACGCACGGCGTCTTCTGCTTCGGCCAGGGTCATGGCGACGATCACGCCTTTGCCGGCAGCCAGGCCATCGGCCTTGATCACGATCGGCGCACCTTTTTCACGCAGATAAGCCAGGGCTGGCTCGATCTCGGTGAAGTTCTGGTAGTCGGCGGTCGGGATCTTGTGACGAGCCAGGAAGTCCTTTGTGAAGGCTTTCGAACCTTCAAGCTGAGCAGCGCCTGCGGTCGGACCGAAGCAGTCCAGGCCGCGGCTGCGGAACAGATCCACAACACCTGCGACCAGCGGTACTTCCGGGCCAACGATGGTCAGGGAAACGTTTTTCTCGGCAAAGTCCGCCAGTTGCTCAAGGGCCAGTACGTCAATGGCGACGTTCTCGCATTTGGCTTCGATGGCAGTGCCGGCGTTACCCGGTGCCACGAACACCTTCTGCACTCGAGGATCCTGAGCGACTTTCCAGGCTAGGGCGTGTTCACGGCCACCGCTGCCAATGATCAAAACATTCATTTCAAAAACCTCGGATGACGCTAATTCTGTAGGGACTGATCGTTCCCACGCTCTGCGTGGGAACGCCTCTACGGACGCTCTGCGTCCGAGGGACGCGGAGCGTCCCGGGCTGCGTGCCCACGCAGAGCGTGGGTACGATCAAGCAAAGAAATCAGTGACGGAAGTGGCGCATGCCGGTGAACACCATGGCGATGCCGGCTTCATCCGCCGCAGCAATCACTTCAGCATCACGCATCGAGCCACCTGGCTGGATCACCGCCGTGATACCGACCTTGGCCGCATTGTCCAGGCCGTCGCGGAACGGGAAAAATGCATCGGAAGCCATTACCGAGCCAGCTACCTGCAAGCCAGCATGTTCAGCCTTGATCGCAGCAATGCGCGCAGAGTTCACACGGCTCATCTGGCCAGCGCCGACACCGATGGTCTGACGGTTCTTGGCGTAGACGATGGCGTTGGACTTGACGTACTTGGCAACTTTCCAGGCAAAGATCAGGTCATGGATTTCCTGTTCGGTCGGCGCACGTTTGGTCACGACTTTCAGGTCATCGGCGCTGATCATGCCGATGTCGCGGCTCTGCACCAGCAGGCCACCGTTGACGCGCTTGTAGTCCCAGGCAGCAGCGCGATCGGCCGACCACTCGCCACAGGCCAGCAGGCGCACGTTGGCCTTGGCGGCGACGATGGCGCGGGCTTCTTCGCTGACGCTCGGGGCAATGATCACTTCGACGAACTGACGCTCGACGATGGCCTTGGCGGTCTCGGCGTCCAGTTCGCGGTTGAAGGCAATGATGCCGCCGAATGCCGATTCGGTGTCAGTAGCGTAGGCCAGGTCGTAAGCCTTGCGGATGCCGCCTTCGGCGTCCGGGCTGACGGCCACGCCGCACGGGTTGGCGTGCTTGACGATCACGCAGGCTGGCTTGACGAAGCTCTTCACGCATTCCAGCGCGGCATCGGTATCGGCCACGTTGTTGTAGGACAGCTCTTTGCCTTGCAGCTGGGTCGCGGTGGCGATGCCGACTTCGGCAGGCTTGGCTTCAACGTAGAACGCCGCGCTCTGGTGCGGGTTCTCGCCGTAGCGCATTTCCTGGGCCTTGATGAACTGGCTGTTGAAGGTGCGCGGGAATTCGCTGCGACCTTCCGTGCTGAGGGTCTCAGCAGCCTGGTTCACGGTGCCCATGTAGTTGGCGATCATGCCGTCGTAGGCGGCGGTATGTTCGAAGGCCTTGAGCATCAGGTCGAAACGCTGGGCGTAGGTCAGGCCGCCGGCCTTGAGGTTTTCCAGGACGCTGGCGTAATCGCTGGCGTTGACCACGATGGCCACGTCCTTGTGGTTCTTGGCTGCCGAACGAACCATGGTCGGGCCGCCGATGTCGATGTTCTCGATGGCAGTCGGCAGGTCGCAACCTGGTTTGGAGATCGTTGCTTCGAATGGGTACAGGTTGACCGCTACCAGGTCGATCGGCTTGATGCCGTGCTCGTTCATGATGGCGTCGTCGATACCGCGACGACCGAGGATCCCGCCGTGGATTTTCGGGTGCAGGGTTTTCACCCGGCCGTCCATCATTTCGGCGAAGCCGGTGTAATCCGCGACTTCCACTGCGGCAACGCCGTTGTCCTGCAGCAGCTTGAACGTCCCGCCGGTGGAAAGGATCTCGACACCCAGGGCTTCAAGCTCCTTGGCAAATTCGAGGATCCCGGTCTTGTCGGAAACACTGATCAAGGCGCGGCGGATCGGCAGGCGGGTAGTCTGGTCGGTCATCTCAATTTCCATCAAAAGCAAAGGAGTCAGCAAAAAAGGCGACCGGTCTTACGCGGGCGCCTTTCTGGTTTGATTGAATGCTTACAGCAAATCGTACTGCTTGAGTTTCTTGCGCAGCGTGCCCCGGTTCAGTCCGAGCATTTCGCTGGCCTTGGTCTGGTTGCCCTTGACGTAGTTCATCACGCACTCGAGCAGGGGAGCCTCGACTTCGGAGAGCACCAGGTTGTACACATCCGTGACGGCAGCGCCCTCAAGGTGGGCGAAATAATTGTGCAGCGCCTTCTCGACACTCCCGCGAAGGGTCTGGCCTTCTTCGCTTGGCGTATTGAGGTGCTGTTTCAAATTCACGTTGTCGCTCACGGGCGTTGTTCCACTCACTAAAGTCTCGGTCATCATCGTCATGCGGCCACCCACTCTCCGTCCCCTGTCAGGCTCTTGTAACGCCCGGCAAAGAACTCCCGAACGTTGGCGCATTGTGCTTCCGTACCATCCAAACGATTGAAGTGGGCGCGAAACTCCCTGGCGCCCGGCAAGGTTGCGAGATACCAGCCCACATGCTTTCGAGCAATGCGTACGCCCATCACGTCTCCATAGAAGGCGTGCAGCGCAGCCAGATGCTCTAGCAGGATGCGTTCCACCTCGATCAGATCCAGCGCCGGGAGCTTCTCGCCGGTACGCAGGAAATGGTCGATCTCGCGAAAAATCCATGGCCGCCCCTGGGCAGCCCGGCCTACCAACAGGCCATCGGCACCCGTCGCGTCGAGCACGTACCGGGCCTTTTCTGGCGAATCGATATCGCCATTGGCGAAGACCGGCATCGACACGGCCTGCTTGATCGCGGCAATGGTGTCGTACTCGGCTTCACCGGTGTACAGGTCGGCACGGGTGCGTCCATGCACCGCCAGGGCCGTAATGCCTGCCTGTTCAGCGATCTTCGCCACCGTCAGGCCGTTCTTGTTGTCTCGGTCCCAACCGGTCCGGATCTTCAGGGTAACCGGCACATCGACCGCGGCCACCACGGCCTGCAGGATCTCGGTTACCAATGCTTCATCTTTCAACAGTGCCGAGCCTGCTGCCTTGTTGCAGACTTTCTTGGCCGGACAACCCATGTTGATATCAATAATCTGTGCGCCCAGCTCGACGTTGGCCCGGGCGGCATCCGCCAGCATCTGTGCGTCACCACCGGCGATCTGCACCGAGCGTGGCTCGGGATCACCTGCATGGATCATGCGCATGCGCGACTTGCGGGTGTTCCACAGACTCATGTCGCTGGTGACCATCTCCGAGACGACCAGCCCCGCGCCCAATCGCTTGCACAGCTGGCGAAAGGGTTGGTCGGTGACACCCGCCATCGGGGCGAGAATCAAGCCGTTGTGTAATGTATATGGACCGATGCGTACCGCCGACATAGGACTTCCCTGGTGTGGGGCCGGATCATGAGAGTTCGAAAAAGGGTTGGCATGATACCCGCTCTCGATGACTGGATAAAGGCTGAATTGAACAAAATCTGAACAGTTATTCTGTTATTGCCAGCGGTTTGGTCCGGGCGGGCAAAGACAGGAAGTCGTCGTCAATTGTCGGTCAGTGAAGCGTTTCACTCGGGCGAGTGGAAACTCAGGCTGTAATTTACCGCCTTGGCACCAGGATCGAGGATGTCGAGGGCGATGTGGATTGGCGTTTGCGGAGGCATTTCCACCTTGCCTTCAAGATCGCCATTGAGGTATTCGCCGGGTTTGAAGCGGCGGCTGGCAATCAGGTGGCCGTTGAGATCGGCAAAGCGTAGCTCCAGCAGCGGGAAAGGCTGCGAGAATGGTGCGCGGTTATAGATGATCGCATCGACCACCAGGGCGCCGCTGAACTCAGGATGGCTGCGGACCACCAGGTTGCTGCTCTTGATTTTCGCGATGTCGACCTTGGAGGGCACCGTGCAGCCGATTTGCGGGCACAGTTGCTGGAACCAGGGGCGGTACTGGTCCTGGCGCGCCAGTTCGTCGAAATGGTAGGCGACGTATTGGCCTGCGAGTGCGCCGGCCCCCAGCAGGATCAACAACAGCCAAAACAGTCGACGACCCCATGGTGAGCGACGTTTCTGCCAATCCAGTTGCAGCGGATCGTCGGTCAGGTCCTGCAGTACTTCGGCACGAACCCCTGGTTCGCTGCGTTCGCGACGCTTGCGCGGCGGCTCGATCGAAGGCAGGTCGTCATCGATCTCTGCGGTCGCCGTCATGCGTTCGTGATGTACCGGGGCGACGAGCGGATCGTTCAGGCGCAGCTGCGGGGGCTGCGGTTCGTCGTCCAGATCCACCGGTTCCAGTGATAGCGACGGTTCAGTACGCGACGGTTCGTTCGGTGGCTGCGGTGTATCAAGCACGTCAAGCGCGTCAAGCGTGTCGGCCGCTTGGGCGCGATCGGCAGCCGATTCGCTGAACAGGCTGTCGGGCCATGGGGCTTCGTCGTGCTCGGCGCTATCGCGGCGAGCGCTGAGCGTGTCTTCGCGGTGTCGGCCGAACTCGGTGGTCGGCTGGATTTCCCGCTGTTCAAGCCGGGCGAGTTCTTCGTCCAGGTCGAGACTGTCCAGATCCAGCTCGGCAGCGCTCCATTGTTTCTGGCTGATGGCGCGCTGCGGCGGCGGTTCGACGGTTTCCAATGGGGCTGGCGTCGGCGCGGGTGCTTCCTTGCCGGCCTGCTCCAGCAGTTGCTTGGCGGCGTTGAACACCTGCAAGCATGAGCCACAACGAACAACCCCGCGCGCCACGCTCAACTGGGCATGGTTGACGCGGAAGCTGGTTTGGCAATGCGGGCACTGGGTGACGAAGCTGTCGGTCATGCGGCGATCCGGTAGATGCAGGCGTCCATTCTAGCGCCGACGGCCAGTGATGCGCACCCAGCCATCGCGATTGGCGATCGGGTCCAGATCGAAATCCTTGGCATAGGCTGCGGCCACTTCATCGCCTTGCTCGGCAAGAATGCCCGAAAGCGCCAGGCGACCGCCCTGCCGGACCAGGCCCGACAACTGCGGCGCCAGCGAAACCAGCGGTCCGGCCAGAATATTGGCCACCAGCACATCGGCCTGAACCTGCGGCAGATCTTCAGGCAGGTACAGCGGGAACAGCTCGTCTGCGATGCCGTTGCGCCCGGCGTTGTCACGAGAGGCTTCCAGCGCCTGCACGTCGATATCGGTGCCCACGGCCTGCTTGGCGCCCAGCAGCAGCGCGGCAATCGCCAGAATCCCCGAACCGCAGCCGAAGTCCAGCACGTTGCAGTCTTTGAGGTCCTGACCGTCGAGCCATTCCAGGCACAAGGCGGTGGTCGGGTGAGTGCCGGTGCCGAAGGCCAGGCCCGGATCCAGCAACAGGTTCACGGCGTCTGGCTCGGGAGCTGCGTGCCAGCTCGGCACGATCCACAGGCGCTGACCGAAACGCATGGGCTGGAAGTTATCCATCCAGCTGCGCTCCCAGTCCTGATCTTCGATGACTTCGCTGTGATGCTCGGGCAGCGGGCTGCCAGTCAGCAACTCAAGGTGGGCCAGGACCGGGCCTGGCTCGGTGCCGCCTTCGAACAGCGCCAGCAGGTGAGTGTGGGACCACAGCGGCGTGGTGTTGAGTTCGGGCTCGAAGATCGGCTGGTCTTCGGCGTCCATGAAAGTCACCGACACGGCGCCCACTTCAAGGAACGCGTCTTCGTAGGTTTCGGCTTGTTCTGGGCTGATGGCGAGACGGACTTGCAGCCAAGGCATGGCGGGCACCTTTGAAAAATATTGATTGCAGCCTAGCGGTCTGCGAGAAGCGCGCAAGTTTACGCGAGCGCGGAGGTTTTGTGGGAGTGGCTTGGTCCCAAGCATCAATGCATGCCCTGTGGGAGCGAGCCTGCTCGCGAAGACGGCATGCCAGTCAGCATTGATGTTGAATGTGCTGGCCTCTTCGCGAGCAGGCTCGCTCCAACAGGGAATGTGTTGTGGTTCGGATGAAATGTCCAGAAACAACAAAGCCGCCCGAAGGCGGCTTTGTTGATCGGGTCGAAGCTTAGTGCTTCTCGCCAGCCAGCTTGTGCTCGAGGTAGTGAATGTTCACGCCCCCTTCGCAGAAACCAGCATCGCGGGTCAGGTCGCGGTGCAGCGGGATGTTGGTCTTGATCCCGTCGACCACGATCTCGTCCAGCGCATTGCGCATGCGCGCCATGGCTTCGTCACGGGTTGCGCCGTAGGTGATCAGCTTGCCGATCAACGAATCGTAGTTCGGCGGAACGGCATAACCACTGTACAGGTGCGAATCGACGCGAACGCCATTGCCGCCTGGTGCGTGGAAATGCTTGACCGTGCCAGGGCTTGGCATGAAGGTCTTCGGGTCTTCGGCGTTGATCCGGCATTCCAGCGCGTGACCGCGGATGACCACGTCATCCTGGGTGAACGACAGCTTGTTGCCGGCGGCGATGCTGAGCATCTCCTTGACGATGTCGATGCCAGTGACCATTTCCGAAACCGGGTGCTCTACCTGGACACGAGTGTTCATCTCGATGAAGTAGAAGCGGCCGTTCTCGTACAGGAACTCGAAAGTGCCTGCACCACGGTAACCGATGTCGATGCACGCCTTGACGCAGCGGGCGAGAACTTCCTGGCGAGCCTGTTCGTCGATGCCCGGTGCCGGCGCCTCTTCAAGCACCTTCTGGTGACGGCGTTGCAGCGAGCAGTCGCGGTCGCCCAGATGGATAGCCTGGCCCTGGCCGTCGGACAGAACCTGAACTTCCACGTGACGGGGGTTGGTCAGGAACTTTTCCAGGTAGACCATCGGGTTGCCGAACGCTGCGCCCGCTTCGGAGCGGGTCAGTTTCGCCGAGGAAATCAGGTCTTCTTCCTTGTGTACCACGCGCATGCCGCGACCACCGCCGCCGCCAGCGGCCTTGATGATCACCGGATAACCGACTTCGCGACCAATGCGCAGGGCGGTTTCTTCGTCTTCCGGCAGCGGGCCGTCGGAGCCCGGAACGGTTGGAACGCCGGCGGCGATCATCGCGTGCTTGGCCGAAACCTTGTCGCCCATCAGGCGGATGGTTTCAGCTTTCGGGCCGATGAAGGCGAAGCCGGAGTTCTCGACCTGCTCAGCAAAATCAGCGTTTTCTGCAAGGAAACCGTAGCCCGGGTGAATGGCGGTGGCGCCAGTCACTTCGGCCGCGGCGATGATGGCCGGGATGTGCAGGTAAGAGTGGGCCGCCGATGCCGGACCGATGCAGACGGATTCGTCTGCCAGGCCCAGGTGCATCAGTTCCTTGTCCGCCTTGGAATAAACGGCGACGGTCTTGATGCCCATCTCTTTGCAGGCGCGCAGAATCCGCAGTGCAATCTCACCGCGGTTGGCGATCAGAACTTTTTCCAACTTCGCAGTCATCAAAGGCGCTCCGCGGTTCAAACGATGGTGAACAGCGGTTGGTCGTACTCAACCGGCTGGCCGTCTTCGACGAGGATGGATTCGATCACACCGCTGGTTTCAGCTTCGATGTGGTTCATCATCTTCATGGCTTCAACGATGCACAGGGTGTCGCCTTTCTTCACGGTCTGGCCGACTTCCACGAAGGACGGCGAGGTTGGCGAAGACTTGCGGTAGAACGTACCGACCATCGGCGAACGGGCAACAGTGCCGTTCAGTGCTGGCGCGGCGGCAGCCGCAGGTGCGGCAGCAGCAGCCGGAGCGGCGGCAGCGACAGGCGCGGCAGCCGGAGCAGGCATAGGAGCCGGCGCGTAGTACTGCTGGGCCGGGGTCTTGCTATGACGGCTGATGCGTACGGACTCTTCGCCTTCCTTGATCTCGAGCTCGTCGATGCCGGACTCTTCCAGCAATTCGATCAGTTTCTTAACTTTACGGATATCCATGAATCATCAACTCCCAAGGGTCGGTCAGGGGCGCTTAACGCTTGTTGTTCAAGCTGTTGCCGGTCTTTCAAGCTGCTCTAGGGCGGCCTCCAGGGCCAGTCGGTAACCGCTGGCGCCAAGGCCGCAGATCACTCCCACCGCTACGTCGGAGAAGTAAGAGTGATGGCGGAAAGGTTCGCGTTTGTGCACGTTAGACAAATGCACTTCGATGAATGGGATGCTCACCGCCAGCAGCGCGTCACGTAATGCGACACTTGTATGCGTAAAAGCTGCTGGATTGATCAGAATGAAATCCACGCCTTCGCTGCGGGCGGCATGGATGCGGTCGATCAATTCGTACTCGGCATTGCTTTGCAGGTGCAGCAAATGATGGCCGGCTTCGCGGGCGCGGCGCTCCAGGTCCTGGTTGATCTGCGCCAGCGTGGTAGCGCCATAGGTGCCCGGTTCGCGGGTGCCGAGCAGGTTCAGGTTGGGTCCGTGCAATACAAGTAGCGTCGCCATCGGCTGTTCCTTGGTTATCCGTGTGCATTTGTCAGAACCCGGCGACTATGCCGCAAAGCCTTTGTGACTGTCCAGTTCTCTGCAATAGGCAGCACGATGACCGATGTTTGCGCGAGATATATGACTGCCTGATTAAATCCGGTCATTCGCCTTGGCGACACGATCGGCGAAATCCCTGGCAGTGATCTCGCCGATAACCCGCACATCGACACGTTCGACACCGTCCTTGCCGAAAAACATCAAGGCTGGAGGGCCGAACAGTTGGTAGCGGTCGAGGAGGGCGCGTTGTTCGGCGTTGCTGGCCGTGATGTCAAAGCGGATCAGCCGATAACCCTTCAGGCGTTCGATGACGATCGCATCGTCAAGCACCTGGTGTTCGATGACTTTGCAGCTGATGCACCAGTCGGCGTACCAGTCGAGCAGTACCGGCGTGCCGGACGCCCGGGCTTCGGCGAGCACCCGGTCGAGGTCTGTCGCGGTGGTGACGGTTTGCCAGGCGCTATTTTTTTGCGTAGACACCTCGCCAACCACCACGGATGACTGGCCGATTGGGTTGAACGGATCGGTCTGGCCGCTAAAACCGCCGTACCAACAGGCCAGCGCATAAAACAGCAGGAACATTCCGAGCAATTGGCCCAGGCGTTTTCGCGGCGGTTTGTAGACGAACTCCAGTGCCCCGAGGAACAACCCGACGCCAGCGGCCAGCAGGCCGATCAGCAGCAAGGTGATTTGCCCCGGCAGCACTCGGCTGAGCAGGGCAATCGCCAGGCCCAGCAACAACACGCCAATCGCGTTTTTCACGTAGATCAGCCACGGTCCGCTTTTCGGCAACCAGGTGGCACCACCGGTGGCCACCAGCAAAAGCGGTGCGCCCATGCCCAGGCCGAGCATGAACAGTTTCAGGCCGCCGCCCAGCGCATCGCCGCTGGCGCTGATATACAGCAGCGCACCGGCCAACGGCGCGGAGACACAGGGCGAAACCAACAGGCTGGAAACCACGCCCAATACCGCGGCGCCCCACAGCGAACCGCCTTCGGTGCGGCCGGCAATACGGTCCAGTCGACTGCTGATGGCGTGCGGCAACTTGAGTTCGAAAACGCCAAACATCGCCAGGGCAAACAGCGCAAAAAACATTGCGAACGGCACCAGCACCCAGGCCGATTGCAAGCGTGCCTGCAGATTCAGTTGGGCGCCGAACAAGCCCATGAGCGCGCCCAACAATGCAAAACAGGCGGCCATCGGCAGCACATAGGCCAACGACAGGTTGAAACCACGCCAGCCGCCGACTTGGCCACGCAACACCACGCCGGAAAGGATTGGCAGCATTGGCAGCACGCACGGGGTAAAAGTCAGTCCCAGGCCCGCCAGGAAAAATAGCGCCAGCTCGCGCCAGTTCCAGGCGTGGGTTGTCGTCGGGCCGTTGCCGTCGATGCCCAGGCGCTCGGTTTCCGGTGGATAGCACAGGCCTTTGTCGGCGCAGCCCTGGTAGGTCACGATCAACGTGAAGGCGCGTTGATCGGTGCGCGGCAGTTCTACGTCGAGTACGCCACGGTAAACCTCGACATCGCCGAAGTACTCATCGTGCTTTTGTTCGCCCTTGGGCAATTGCGCCGGGCCGAGGGTGACATCGGCCGGGTCGGCGCGGAACTGGAAACGATGCCGGTAAAGGTAATAACCCTCGGTGGCGACGAATCGCAGTTTGATCGATTGCGGCGTGCTTTCTACCAGGCTCAACTGAAAGGCTTCGCGCACCGGCAAGAAATCGGCACTGTTATTGATCGAGCCCAGGGTCGAACTGGGGCGACTCTCCAGCAAACCGCCGGCGGTGGCAGGCAGGGCGAGTACTAAAAGCAGCAGGTAAAGCAAACGGCGCATGACGATCTCGCGTATCGGAATTGGGGGGATGATAGCCGAGTGCGCGAGACAAGGTGATCGTTCCCACGCAGAGCATGGGAACGATCAGGAGGGGGCAGTCAGACGCGGAAGGCCTGAACGGCAGTGTGCAAGCGCCCACCCAACACCATCAAATTCTCCCCCTGCTCACGCCCCTGGCCGATACGCAGCAAATTGTCCCCACCCAACTGGTGAATACGCTCGCTGTGATCGCGGATTTCACTGACGGCACCGCTCTGCTGGGCAGTGACATCGGCGATGCGTACCGCGGTATCGGAAATGGTCTGGATTGCCCCGACGATTCTATCCAGCGCACCGTCCGCCGCCTGCGCCTGGTTGGCGGTGGCTTCGGCATGCTCGACCTGCGCGCGCATGCCTTCGACCGATTGGCGCGCCGCGGTTTGCAGGCCGGCGATCAGGCTCTGGATTTCGGCCGTGGCCCCGGCAGTGCGTTGTGCCAGCGAGCGCACTTCTTCGGCCACTACAGCAAAGCCACGGCCCATCTCACCGGCCCGGGCCGCTTCGATGGCGGCGTTCAACGCCAGCAGATTCGTCTGGTCGGCAATCGAGCGGATCACCGTCAGCACGCCACCGATGGTCGCGGACTCTTCAGCCAGGTGCTCGATCATCTGCGCATTGCCTTGCACTTCTCCTACCAGGGCATGCAGGCCGGTAAGACTCAGGCCAATGACTTTCTGGCCATGTTCGACCGCCTGGCCAGCATGGCGACTGGCCTCGGCGGCCTGGCTGGCGTCGCCGGCGACTTGCTGGATGGTCGCCTCCAGTTCGCCAAGGGAGTCTCGAATCATTGCCGTGTCGCCGGCCTGGTGTTCGGCGCCGCTGTGCAGGTCATTGCTCAGTTCCGCCAGGGTTCGACTGCTGCCGGCGACCTGTTCGGCGTTGCGACGAATGGTCCCCACCAGGTCCACCAGGTAGGCGCGCAAGCGGTTCAGCGAGGCTTCGATGTCATGCAGTTCGCGATTGGTGTTACCCAGTTGGATGTCCCGGCTGAAGTCGCCTTCCGCCCAGGTCGACAAGGCTGGTGCGAGGTTGGTCAGGGTCCGGGCCAGGCGTCGTTGCAGGGTGTCGATCAGCAGGGCGATCAACAGGATCAAGCCGATCATTACCCCTTGTATCAATCGCACCTCACTCTGGATCTCCCCATGTTGGGCGCGTACCACCGGCTCCAGCCCGGCGATGGCTTGTTGCACGGCGGCGATTTTCAGGTGCGTCGCGGCACTGAGTTCGGCGCGTTTGTGGATTTGCTCGCGGGTGCGCGAAAGTTCCGCAGGGTAGCGGCCGAGCAGGCTGTTGAGCTCACGCTTGATCCCCACGCCGGCGTCTTCGGCGGCGGCTTTCTCGGTGTTCTCCAGACCCATCATCGCGGCGAAATCATCGGTATTCGATTCACTGCTGGCCGCCACGCCCAATAACGGCAGGGCATCCAGCTGTTCGGCCTGTGCGCGGATGTCGGTGATTTCGCGCTCGACATCGGCGGCCAGTTCGCTGCGGCCGCTGCTGACCAATTTGTCCCGGGCCAGTGACAGTTTGCCCAGGTGCTGGGAGGCGCTGAGCAGCGGAGTCAGGTAGCTCGCGTTGCCACTGGCGTACTGGCTGAGTTGATCAAGGCTGGCCCCCAGCTCGCGTTCGGCTTGCAGGAGCAGGGCCTGTGGGTCAGCGGCGAGCTTGCCGGCGGCCAGCAGATCGGTTTTGCTGAATTCATCCAGGTTCGTCAGGCTCGGCTGCAAGGTTTCAGCCAGGGCCGGTGGAAACTCGCCGAGTTCCTTGTGCAGTTTGTCGATGGCCTGGCTGGCGCTGCTCAAGCGCAGCGCATCGCCACTGGCGAGGTAATCCTCGATGTTGCGCGCCACGTCACTCTGGAATTGCTGGGACAAGCCCAGGTAGCGCTCCATTAATAGATAGGGGCGTTCGAGGGCTTTTTGCGACCACCAGAGTGTGGCGCCAAGCGCTACGCAGACGGCAACTAAAAGAAGGGTATTGAGATTGGTTAGCAGTTTCAGGCGCATCAAGGACTACCAACGGCAGAATGGTAAGTGCCTGAAGTTATTGCGTTTCTGTTACAGGGTTATGACTGTCTCGGTCTGTTCCGATGAAAAGGTGGCACTTTGCTTTGATGTCCGGGAGGCCTGCACCCGGTTGCGCCCCGCGCCTTTGGCACGGTACAGCGCCTCGTCCGCCTGGCTGGCCATCAACAGGCTGTCGGAGTGTTCGCCGAGGTCCACCACGCCGGCGCTGAACGTGCACCAAAGGTCCTGTGGTTGCGCGGGATAATGAATCTCGGCAAAACGCTTGCGGATGTCATCGAGCACTTTGACGGCAGCTTCAAGGTCGGTATCGGGCATGACAATGGCGAACTCTTCGCCACCGTAACGGCCAATGAAGTCGGTCTTGCGCAAGCGCTGTTTGAGGAACAGCGCGAGGCTCTTGATCACCCGATCGCCCATGGGATGGCCGTGGCTGTCGTTGACGCGTTTGAAGTGGTCGATGTCGAGCATCGCAAAGCTCAGCGGCTTGCCCTCGCGGCGAGCGCGAAAGCAGCAGTCTTCGAGCAATTGCAGGATGTGCGTGTGGTTGTACAGGCCGGTGAGGCTGTCGCGCACCATCCGCGCCTTGAGGTTGCGTGCCCGTGCCGCCCGGTTACGCACGGTGGTGATCAGGTGCCGGGGCTTGATGGGTTTGGTCAGGAAGTCGTCGCCGCCCTCGCTCATGGCATCGAGTTGCTTGTCCAGGTCGTCCTCGGCCGACAGGTAAATGATCGGTACGCTGACATAGCGGTCGTTATGGCGGATCACCTTGGCCAGTTCCGTACCGGTGCAGGCCGGCATGTACATGTCGAGGATGATCAGGTCCGGTTGAAAGTCCGCCAGTTCGGCCATGGCCTGGATCGGCTCGATCAGTGTCCGGGTGATGATCCCTGCGCTGTTGAGCAGGCGCTCGGTGTGCAAGGCTTGGGCGCGCGAGTCGTCGATGATCAGCACTTTATAGGGCTCGTACTGGGCGACGCAGGTCAGTACTTCAATTTTTTCCAGCAGGCTCGACGCTTCAAGGGTGCCGGTGAGGAACTCCTGGCCGCCGGCGCGCACAGCGGCGAGGCGGGTCGGGGTGTCGGTTTCATGCAGGCTGAAAAACAGCAGCGGCAAACGCTGGTCGAGACCTTCCTGGGCTTCGGCCGCCAATTTCAGGCCGACGCCAGGGCCGCTGAAGTCAACGTCCATGACGATGGCGGCTGGTAGGCGCTCGACCATTGATGAGCGGAATGCCGGCACGCTCTCCAGGGACTGGGCACTGAGCCCGAAAAACTCCAGCTGCTTGGCCAGTCGCTCGGCACGGTCATGATCCTGCAGCATCACATAGACGGGTTTGCGCAAGGGCGGCAGGAACGTTTGGTCCAGCTGATCACCATGGCGCAGGCCGGTGCGCGACAGGCGTTGCATCAGTCGATTGAGGTCGCTGATCAGGCTGCTGCTGAGGCGACCGCGATTGGCGTCGACAGCCTCCAGCGACAAGCCGATGTGACGCGCCAGTTGCGAATGCTCCGGTTGTTCGAAGCGTTCAGCGAAGCGTAACAGTCGCAGGTTGGCCTCGCTCAGTTCCGCCAGCTCCTGGGTCGACCATTCATTGCGTTGCAGGCGTTGCCATATCTCAAGAATCTGACGTGCTTGATGAATTACCCGCTGGGCAAAGTGATGCTTGAGGCGCTCGCGGCTGGGGTCTTCTGGCTCGGTCATATCCTGACTACTGGTTAGGGGGTACGCTGAGGACGACTGGTGGCTCTATGCTAGCATCTCTTTTCCATTACATGAGTGTTGTACGTTAATAATCTGTGACACCCACCCATTCAGTTTCCGACCAATCAGTCGTCAATTGCCCGCCGGTTCTTGCGAAGGTCCCTGCAATGCGGGGGCTGGCGAGCCTCGAGTCCGATCCTGAGGTCCTTGGGGGGGCCAGCACGCAGGGCTGCAATGATCGATAGTTCGTTGCTGGAAGCCGGACAAATTTCCAGTCTTGGCGAGCTAGGGGATTCCCTTAGTCGTAGTGAGATAAATTTCGCTGTAAAGCCAACGGCGGGTGCCGGGAAAAGGCACGTTGTTGTATGGTTGTGGTCGAATCGATGAACTCAAGTAATTGAAAGGATATCGCCATGCTGGACTGGAAGAACCGTGCCGGTAGCGCGCCTGAACGTGCCGCTGAACCGAAGTCGGCCACCCGCAGTTATTTGGGCGGCCTGGTGTTCAGCCGGGCGCTGGCCACGTTGATTGGCATCTACCTGCTGGTGACGATTGCTCTGGGTTGGTACTGGAGCGCGGAACCTGCCCTGTTTCCGGTGCAGCAGAATGCGCAGTTGGCCGCTGAAAGAGACGGCAAGCAGATGGTGGTCGGCTACACCACGGTGGAAACCCTCAAGAGTGTCGCCGGGACCCTGCTGAACAAACCAGGCGGCTATATTTCCAACGACCGCCTGCCGCCAGGCCTGTGGATGGACAACATGCCAAGCTGGGAATACGGCGTGCTGGTGCAGGTGCGCGATCTGAGCCGGGCGCTGCGCAAAGACTTTGCCCGTTCGCAATCGCAGTCCACCGAAGACGCCGACTTGGCCAAGGCCGAGCCGCGCTTCAACTTCGACAATAAAAGCTGGGTGCTGCCATCCAGTGAGTCTGAGTTCCAGGAAGGCATCAACTCCCTGACTCGCTATCAGACTCGCCTGTCCGATCCGAACCAGAAGAGCGCACTGTTCTATGCCCGTGCCGATAACCTGAACAACTGGCTGGGTGATGTCGGTACCCGCCTGGGTTCGCTGTCGCAACGCCTGTCGGCCAGTGTTGGCCGGGTCAAGCTCAACACTGCGCTGAAGACCGAAGTGGTGGCCCCTGGGCAGGTGCCGCAGGTTGATGAAGAGATCGTCGAAACCCCGTGGCTGCAGATCGACAACGTGTTCTACGAAGCCCGCGGCCAGGCCTGGGCTTTGTCGCATTTGCTGCGTGCCATTGAAGTGGACTTCGCCGATGTGCTGGCCAAGAAGAATGCCACGGTCAGCGTGCGCCAGATCATTCGGGAACTGGAAGCGTCGCAGGAAGCGGTCTGGAGCCCGATGATCCTCAATGGCAGCGGTTTCGGCGTGCTGGCCAACCACTCGCTGGTGATGGCCAACTACATCTCGCGGGCCAACGCGGCGGTCATCGATTTGCGTCAATTGCTGAATCAGGGCTGAGCCATGGCCGATAGCTCCATCGATAACCTGCGCGAAGCCGCCCATCGGGCGGCCTCGGATGCCGAAGAGATCGCCTGGGTCGACGAGCAGGACAATCTGCTCGGCGCCCTGGTCCGGTCCGACTTGCGCGAGCGCGGGCTTATCGGGCGCGGTACCTACATCATGTTGTTCAACTCCGCCGGTGAACTTTGCGTGCACCGGCGCACCCTGAGCAAGGCGATTTATCCCGGTTATTGGGACGTGGCGGCGGGCGGCATGGTACTCGCCAGTGAAACCTATGCCGAGTCGGCCGCCCGGGAACTGGAAGAGGAGCTGGGGGTGAGCGGGGTGGAGTTGACCGTTCATGACCATTTTTTCTTCGAGGACACTGGCAATCGCCTCTGGTGTTCGGCATTTTCGGCAGTGTGGGACGGCCCGCTGATCCTGCAGCCGGAAGAGGTGCTGGAAGCGTGCTTCATGCCCATCGAGCAGGTGCTACGGGATATCGAGCAAAAGCCTTACTGCCCGGACTCTTTGGCGGCGTTGAAACGCTATCTCCGTGCCCGTGGCGAAGACGTCGCAAAAGAGGCATAAATTGGCGCCGATTGGCTCTTAGCAATCGGCGTTTTTGCCGTTACACTGCGCGACCTTTTCAAACTGAACCGGTATTGCTGTTTGTAGGAGCTGCCGCAGGCTGCGATCTTTTGACGTTGCTTTTAATTCAACATCAAAAGATCGCAGCCTCGTTGCACTCGTCAGCTCCTACAAGGAAGCTTACCGTTTCAGTAGCGCTGCCCCTGCCTGAGTGGGGCTTCGCGGTCGATGGCACCTGCCCAGGTTGCCGCGACCAGTCTTTGTCCTCCCAAGAGGATTGCCGGTGGCCAAAAAAGCCGCATCCTTCGCCGCCCTTGGTGGCTTGGTATTTTCCACCGACGCAGGTCGTCATTGCCCGGAATGCAGTAAACCGGTAGACGCCTGCATCTGCAAACAGACCGTTATCCCGGCCGGCGACGGCATTGCTCGCGTGCGCCGCGAAAGCAAGGGCCGTGGCGGCAAGACGGTGACCACCATCACCGGCGTGCCCTTGGCCGAAGACGCACTCAAGGAACTGGCGACCACGTTGAAAAAACGCTGTGGTACCGGTGGAGCGTTGAAAGACGGGATCATTGAAATCCAGGGCGATCATGTCGAGCTACTCTTGGCAGAGCTGATCAAGCACGGATTCAAGGCAAAGAAGTCCGGCGGCTAGCAGCCTCTGTGAAAACCACCCGCGGCTTGATCCAGACCTGCCTGACTGCAGGCCTGGCGTCGTCACCATGGTTTTCACAGAGCCTGTTCATGACCGGTTTCTAAACTCACTGCGGTCGGCGAGGTCTATCCCTTCGTTGACGAACCGTCATTTTCATTCTTTAGACTGCGCCGGCCTGACACCAGGCGACGCACTATGACTTCTTTATAGGGGACTTCAATGTCCGTAAGACGCACACGCAAAGACGATGGCAGCCAATGGACAGTTGCGGACAGCCGCAGTGTTTACGGGATTCGCCATTGGGGGGCCGGGTATTTCGCGATCAATGACGCCGGTCGCGTCGAAGTTCGTCCCAACGGTCCGAGCAGTTCACCAATCGATCTGTTCGAGCAAGTCGACCAGTTGCGCAAGAGCGGCTTGTCCTTGCCATTGCTGGTTCGGTTCCCGGACATCCTGCAAGACCGCGTGCGTCAGCTCACCGGTGCGTTCGACGCCAACATCGAGCGCCTGGAATACCAGAGCAAGTACACCGCGCTGTACCCTATCAAGGTCAACCAGCAGGAAGCGGTGATCGAGAACATCATCGCCACCCAGAACGTCTCCATCGGCCTGGAAGCCGGCTCCAAGCCTGAGCTGTTGGCAGTGCTGGCGCTGGCGCCGAAGGGTGGCACCATCGTTTGCAACGGCTACAAGGACCGCGAGTTCATCCGTCTGGCGCTGATGGGCCAGAAGCTCGGCCACAACGTGTTCATCGTGATCGAGAAAGAATCCGAAGTCGGCCTGGTGATCGAAGAAGCCGCCTCGCTCAAGGTCAAGCCACAGGTTGGCCTGCGCGTGCGCCTGTCGTCCCTGGCCTCGTCCAAGTGGGCAGACACTGGTGGCGAGAAATCCAAGTTCGGCCTGTCGGCGGCGCAATTGCTGTCGGTGGTCGAGCGTTTCCGCGCCGCGGGCCTGGACCAGGGCATCCGCCTGCTGCATTTCCACATGGGCTCGCAGATCGCCAACCTGGCCGACTACCAACATGGTTTCAAGGAAGCGATTCGTTACTACGGCGAATTGCGTAACCTCGGCCTGCCGGTGGATCACATCGACGTGGGTGGTGGCCTGGGCGTGGACTACGACGGTACGCACTCGCGTAACGCCAGCTCGATCAACTACGACATGGACGATTACGCCGGTGTCGTGGTCGGCATGCTCAAGGAATTCTGCGATGCGCAGAGCCTGCCGCACCCGAACATTTTCTCCGAAAGCGGCCGTTCCCTGACTGCCCACCATGCCATGCTGGTGATCCAGGTGACGGACGTCGAGAAGCACAACGACGACGTGCCACAGATCGAGAACAAGGAAGCACTGCCGGAAACCGTGCAGTGGCTGGTGGACCTGCTGGGCCCGACCGACATCGAGATGGTCACCGAAACCTACTGGCGCGCCACGCACTACATGAGCGATGTCGCCGCCCAGTACGCCGACGGCAAGCTGACCCTGGCCGAAAAAGCCCTGGCCGAGCAGTGCTACTTCGCCGTGTGCCGTCGCCTGCACAACTCGTTGAAGGCGCGTCAGCGTTCCCACCGTCAGGTGCTCGACGAGCTCAACGACAAGCTGGCCGACAAGTACATCTGCAACTTCTCGGTGTTCCAGAGCCTGCCGGACACCTGGGCCATCGACCAGGTACTGCCGATCATCCCGCTGCATCGCCTGGACGAAGAGCCACTGCGTCGCGCCGTACTGCAGGACCTGACCTGCGACTCCGACGGCAAGATCAACCAGTACGTCGACGAGCAGAGCATCGAAACCAGCTTGCCGGTGCATGCCCTGAACGAAGGCGAGGACTACCTGCTGGGTGTGTTCCTGGTCGGCGCCTACCAGGAAATCCTCGGCGACATGCACAACCTGTTCGGTGACACCGACTCGGTGAACATCTACCAGAACGCTGACGGCAGCGTGTACCACGCCGGTATCGAGACCCACGACACCATCGAAGACATGCTGCGCTACGTGCACTTGTCGCCAGAAGAACTGATGACCCACTACCGCGACAAGTGCGCCAGTGCCCGCATCAGTGCCAGCGAGCGCACCCAGTTCCTCGATGCCTTGCGTCTGGGCCTGACCCGTTCCTCTTACCTGTCTTCCTGAGGTAAGTACTGCGCTCATCGGGTTGTCTGAAAATTTACCTTTTGCTTAGGAAATTTCAGATAACCCGGTGGGGCATTTCTCTTTTTTCCTGCGAAAAAGATCGCGTATCGGCCGTCCAAGGGATTTCGTCCTCTTTTCGCGTAGGTCTTTTCCTAAGTTGTACTTCGCCTCTCTACTCGGCCATCTCTCTCGGCGAGAATCCCCGGCTGTCCCTCCTGTAGAGAAATGCCCATGGTCGATCCAGCCAACGAATCATCATTTCGTCTGGACGTAGCAGGTCTGTCCAATGCCTTCGAGGTTCTGTCCTTTGCCGGTAGAGAATCCATCAGCGAGCCTTTCGTGTTCGACGTGGACCTGCTGATCGAAGACCCGACGCTCGATCTCGCCGGCTTGCTGTACCGTTCGGCCTCCTTGCTATTCGGGCCGGAGGGAAACGTCATCCATGGGCAGCTGCACGAACTGGTCCAGCGTGAACATGGTTTGGGGGTCAGGCTCTGTCAGGTTCGGCTGGGGCCGAAACTCGCCTGTCTGGCCCGGCGCTACAGCCAGCGCATTTTCAGCGGTCGCTCAGTGCCGCAGATACTTGATCAGGTGCTCAGGGAGCACGGCATTGTCGATCAGGATCGACGCCTCGAATTGGCTGGCGATTACCCGTCCCGTGATTTCTGTACGCAGTACCGGGAATCGGACCTGCAGTTTCTTCAGCGCCTGTGCGCTCAGGAGCGGTTGCACTATCACTTCGAACACCGGGCGGATGGACATTGCGTGGTGATCGGCGAGGGGCCAGGGAATTTTCAGGTCGCTGAGGCGGCGGTCTTCCGTGCGATGGGCGGGCAACCGGCAGTTCGTCGTTTCGAGGTCATGCGCTGTACCGATGGCGCGGCGCAGCGCGTGGAGTGTGGTTCTGACCTGACGACGCTGCGCAGCGGCCAGCTCATGCCGCTGTCCGGGCACCCGGTTCCCGAATGGAATCAACCATGGTTGGTGACCCATATCGAGCATCAAGGCGAACAGGCGGCGAGCCAGACCTATAGCAATACGCTGCGGGCGGAGCAGTGGGTGTTGCCCCTTGAAACGCCACAGGTGGCGCTGAAGCCCAGGATGCACAGCCTGCAACGGGCATGGGTGGTCGATGTCGATGAGCCGCAACCTGATCCATCCAGGCCTGTGGCGGTGCAGTTTGACTGGGTTTACCAGGGGGAGGGCGCGGCATCCAGCCACTGCTGGCTGCCATTGGCTGCGCCACTGAACGTTGCGGCCAGCCCACGGTTGGCTGAAGGCACGGAGGTGGTGGTGAGCTTCACCGAAGGTGATCCGGATCGACCGTTGATCACCGGGTTTCTGCACGGCCCCGCCAGTGTCGAAGTAAACGAGGTGCAGGATCCTGCCACATCTGTTCTCGAAGATTGCCCGCTCGATGGTGTGCAACAGTGGTTGTGTTCGGGCGAGCCCCTGATGTTGCTGTGCCTGTTGCCCGGTGGTGGCAGTTTCAATCATTGCGCCCAGGCGCTCTGCATCTGTCGCACGGCGCCGCGCCTTGGCCAGAGCGGTGCGGCATGAGCGCGGTACAGGCAACCGTTGCGAACCCGCAATGGTTGTTACTGGACATGCCGGGCGCACCGCAGGTGGGCGTGACCCTGCAGGAAACTTTTGCTCAGGCCGGTAGGTTCTGGTTGTTCGAAGACACCGAGTGGCAGGCTCTGCAGGAGCAGGGGCCGGTACTCATCGATCTGCAGAGCTGCCCGGCCCTGGCCGATCTGTACCGCGTCGATGGGCAGCGCTGGCCTGGGTTGCTGATGTTCAGCGAGGCGACGGCGTCGACATTGCTGGCGCATCTGCGGCGCATGCTCAGCGTCTCGTTCAACCTGCATCACCGCGCCTTGTTGAGTTACTTCAACCCGAACACCGCCAGTTATTTTTTTGATGCCTGCGATGCCGAGGAACTCAGTCGCTGGTTAGGGCCTATCAGTAAATTGCGCTGGTTCGGCGGAACCTGGGCAGACCGCGCGCTCGGCTGTCAGGGCTGGCAGCAGTTGCTCAACCCGGGGCTTGATGTGCGCCCTCTGGAGGTCGATGAGGATCTGAGCCCACGGCAGCGGGAAAAACTGCAGACGTGCCTGCTGGAACACCATGCCTGGCGCTGGAATCGGTCCACGGGCGCTGATTTCACGCGTCTGTGGGACCATCTGGAAGAGGGGCTGGCATTGGGCTTCAGCGAGCGCCCGGTGCTCGACGACTGGATATGGCTGCGCCTGCAATACCCCGACGCCTGGCTGGTGCAACCATTATCGGGCGGTACCCAACAGGAGCGCCTCGATAGTGTCCGCAAGCTATGGCAGGACGGCTCAACCTGAGCCGATGCTGTAGATGCCACTGGCTCAGTGAGCGCGGGCGAACCAGCCATCGTTCTGGCGCAGGCGCCAGGCAATCAAGCCGAGCGTCAGGCTGCGCAGCAACATGAACAGCAGAAAGGTTATCCACAAGCCATGGTTGCCATAACCCTGCAGCGCCCAGGCGAACGGCAGCAGCAGTACCACTGTCAGCAGCATGCCGTTGCGCATTTCCCTGGCACGGGTGGCGCCGATGAATAACCCATCGAGCAGGTAGCTCCAGACGGCGATCAGCGGTAGCACTGCAAGATAGGGCAGGTACAGGAAAGCAGTGTCGCGCACGCTGGTTATGTCGGTTTGCATCTGGATGAACAGGTGTCCGGCAAACAGGAACAAGCCGGCAAAGCCCAGGCTCGCCAACAAGGACCAACCGCAGGCCACCACCAGGGAGCGGCGCAGGGCATTGCGGTCGCGCGCGCCGATGGCGTGTCCGCACAGGGCTTCCACGGCATGTGCCAGTCCGTCGAGTGCGTGGGCGGTCAGCAGCAAGCCGTTGAGCAGCAGGGCGTTGGCGGCAACGGTCGCATCGCCCAGCCGGGCGCCTTGCACGGTGATCAGGAAAAACACCGACTGTAGCGCCAGGCTGCGGATGAAAATGTCTCGGTTGACCGCCAACAGCGGTCGCCAACTCTGCCAGAGTGCCAGGGTGGCCCAGACGATATGGCCGGGATAAGCGCGCAGGGCCTGGCGCGTCATCATCAGGCCGATCAGCGCGCCGGTCCATTCGGCGATCACCGAAGCCCGGGCCGCGCCCACCACCCCCCATTCCAGGCCAAGGACAAACCACAGGTTAAGGGCAATGTTGACCAGATTGGTGCTCAACAGGATCGCCAGTGGCGCGCGGGCGTTCTGCGTGCCGAGAAACCAGCCGACCAGCGCATAGCTGGCCAGTGCCGCCGGCAGGCCGAACAAGCGAGTGTGGAAAAACTCGCGGGTCATCTGGTCCAGTTCCGCCGACGGTTGCATGAAGTGCAACGCAACCCCGCTCAACGGCACGCCCAGGGCACCCAGCACCACCGCCAGCCCCATGGCCAGCAGCAGGCCCTGCAACAGAATCTGCCGCAGCGCCGCGCCATCCCCGCGCCCTGCGGCCTGGGCGGCAAACCCGGTGGAGCCCATGCGCAGAAAACCCATCGCCCAAGCGAGGAAGGTATAGAGGCTGGCCCCGACCGCCACGGCCCCGAGTTGATGGGCGTGAGGCAGATGGCCAATGACGGTGCTGTCGACCAGCGCCACCAGCGGTACGGAAATGTTCGAGAGAATCATCGGCGCAGCCAGCGCCCAGACCCGACGATGGGTTGGGCGGTCGCGCCAGTCGGCGATCAGGTTGGACATGCAGGCTCCTTGGGGAGCAGGCATTGTAGCGACACATTTGGAATCTGCCGCGATCCATTGCAGGGGCGAGCCTGCTCGCGAAGGCGGTCTTTGAACTACATCAATGTCGAATGTCGCGCCATCTTCGCGAGCAGGCTCGCTCCCACAGGGGGGGTGGGGTCAGTGCATGATCCAGCTGAGCAACCACAACCCCAGCATCAACCAGATGATCCCCATGATAAACGCGGCGTTCATGAACGCGCGAATGGCCGACCATAACAACACCAACCCGACGACCAGGGTGATGATACTGATGATCGACGTGTCCATGCCCAGTGCCTCGGACAAGCCTTCGACAAAATGGCTGCTCGCGCGACTCACCAGTTGGAACAGACCGCTGAGGCCATCAACGATGAAGCGGATGATTGAGCCGAGGACCTGGCCAAGCCATTCGAAAAAACCTTCTACCTGCATGAAATGAACGTCCTGTCTGTAGGAGCTGCGGAGCGACGGTTCGACTTGCCGCGAATTTTCACAGGCGCCACGAATCACGCCATCGAATGATTATGGTGCAAAGACCGACAATGCTGCCAGGCACTTGCCTTCCCCCGTCATCCCCCCGAAGCTATACGTCTTCAGGAGAGCCCGATGAACCTTGTTGAACTGACCGAACGCCTGCACGCTATCCGTGATCGCAATGACTGGCGGCAATTTCACAGCCCGAAAAACCTGGCCATGGCCGCGAGTGTCGAAATGTCCGAGCTGGTGGAGATTTTCCAGTGGCTGAGCGAAGACCAGTCACGGCAGCTGCCGGCTGACAAGCTGGCCCATGCCGGGCAGGAAATCGGCGATATCGTGCTCTACCTGTTGTTGCTGTGCAGCGAACTGGGGCTGGACATGAATGACGTTGTACGCAGCAAGCTGGCGGACAGCGAGCGGAGGTTCGGCTGATGAGCGACCGTCATTTCGATCAACTGGCGACGCGTTTCGCCGAAAAAATCTACGGCGGCGCCAAAGGCGCGATTCGCCTGGCGGTGCTGCAGGCCGATCTGGCCGAAGCCCTGCCGGATCGGCCACTGCGGGTCCTGGATATTGGCGCGGGTCTCGGCCACATGTCGTTGTGGCTGGCCCAGCGTGGTCATCAGGTGACCCTGGCCGAGCCCGCCGAACCGATGCTCGAGGGCGCCCGCCAGCGCTTTGCCGATGCGGAACAGAATGCGACCTTTATCCAGGCGCCCTGGCAGGAACTGCCCGGTCAGCTCACCGAACGCTACGACCTGGTGTTGTGTCATGCCGTGCTTGAATGGCTGGCCGAACCGCACGCCATCCTGCCGGTACTGCACCAGTTGACCAAGGCCGATGGTTGGCTATCCCTGGCCTTCTACAACCGCGACGCACTGATCTATCGCAACTTGCTCAAGGGCCATTTCCGCAAGATGCGCAAGAATGACATGGCCGGCGAGAAGCAGAGCCTGACTCCGCAACAGCCTCTGGACCCACGAGAGTTGGCAGCGCAACTTGAGGGGCTGTGGCAGGTCGAAAGCCAGAGTGGCGTTCGGGTTTTTCACGATTACATGCCGGTGGAGTTCCAGGCCCGCGCCGAGCTGTCGGACCTGCTCGAAATGGAGCTGGCCCATCGGCGCCATCCAGCCTTTGCCGGGCTAGGGCGTTACTTGCACTGGATCTGTCGGCCGGTCTGATCGGAGTTCGAAATGAAAAGTCGTGCAGGGTTGCTGTTGATCTGTCTGGGCCTGGCGGCCTGCCAGGGCAGCAATCCGTACGTGGCAAGTTCCAGGCCTTTGCCGCCAGCGCCACCTCAGGCGGCCAGTACCTTTGATCGCAGCGCCTACCCGGCGCCACCGCGAGACTACGGGCGTTATCGCAGCTGGGCCTGGCTCAACGGGCAAATGCCGCCGGGCACCGCGTGGGCGGACTCGGCGCAGGTCGCCGATGCCGTCAGCAGTGCGCTGGATCAACGCGGCCTGCGGCCCCTGCGTGACAACCGGCCGGCGGATCTGTTCGTCAGCGCAGACCTGCGTTTGGAAACACGCTTGCGTCAGGTCCAGGACGATTACGGCTACTACGGCGGTTACGGCGGCTATAACCGCTATGGTTATGGCCCGGGTTACGGTATGTACGGCAGCATTCCGATTGTGCGCACTTATGAGGAACAGGTCGTGGTGGTTCACGTTGACCTGTACGACGCGCAAAACGGTGAACCGGTTTGGAGTTCGAGCGCTGAAACCAGCAACCGGGGCAGCGAGGGCGAGCGTGTCGATGCCATACGGGAGGCTGTAGAAAAGGCAATGTCGGCGTATCCTCCTAGTTAGCTTCCTGTAGTCCAGAAGCATTTCGCAGGTTCATGTCTTCTACCGGAGAATCGCCATGTTCCGCCGTCTCGCTTTACTGGCAGTGGCCGTGCTGCTCAGTGCCTGCGCCGCCAACCAGGTCAATCATGACTTCGATGCCAGCCGCGATTTTGCCGCGTATCACAGCTGGAGCTGGAAAGAACCGGCGCTGCAATACCGTCCCGATGACCCCAGGATCAAGAGCGACCTGACCGAACAGCGTGTGCGCGATTCGGTGGCCGATCAGCTCGAGCAACGTGGCCTGCGTCAGGCGGGCGCCGGCGCCAGGGGGGATGTGAATGTGCAGGCTTACCTGATAGTCGAGGATCGCCAGCAACAGGTGACGACCAACTACGGCGGCGGTTGGGGTTACCCTTGGTACGGCTACTATGGCGCACCGATGTACAACGAAACCCGCCTGGTGTCCTACAAGGTCGCGACGATCCAGATCGACCTGCTCGACGGCAAGGACGGCAAGCTGGTCTGGCGCGGCAGTGACGAACAGATGCTCAGCCGCACGCCGAATCCGACAGACCGCAGTAATGCGATACACGAAACGGTCACGAGGATTCTGGCCAACTACCCACCCCGCCGGTGAAAACACCCAATTAACACCCCCTACAGGCGGTGGCGAGTTGCCAGCAGTCACGCCATCCCTTGTCTACACTGCCTTACACCCACGGAGGTTACGTTCGGCCGTGCGCCGGCAAAGGAGTGCGCGATGTCGCCCCGCATGCAGTTTCGCGGCCCTGCCCGACAAACAGGGGCCATTGGCTTGATGGCGGCCGTTACCTTGGCGCTGGCCTTGGCGTTCATGTTGCTGGTGATCGACAGCGGCCGGCTCTACCTGGAAAAGCGCAACCTGCAGCGCATCGCCGACATGGCCGCGCTTGAAGCCGCCACGCGGGGTGGGGATTGTTCCACGGGTGCAACCGCGACCAGCTATGCCACCGCCAGTGCCCAGCGCAATGGCTTCACTGTGCCCAGCGACGGGCGTGCACTGGCGGTTAGCTGCGGTGCGCTGACCCTGGATGCCAACAGCCTGCGGATATTTTCCGTCGACCCTGGCAAAAGTGAAGCGATCCAGGTCATCGCCAGCCACGTCGTGCCGCAAAGTTTTGCGGGCGGCATTGGTGCTCTGTTTGGCGGTGCCCCTGCTGGCTCGACCCTGAACCTGAAGGCCACAGCGGTCGCCGCGCTCCCGCCGCCGCTGGCAGCACTGACCATCCGCAGCACTGTGCTGACATTCGATACCAGCAAGGCAGCCATTACCAGTTTGCTGTTCGGTGGCTTGCTGGGAGGCAACGTGACGATCAATGCCGCAGGCTGGAATGGCTTGGTCAACAGCAACATCAGCCTGCTCAGCTACCTCAATCGCCTGAAAGTCGACCTCGGCCTGACCGCCGTAGGCTACGACCAGGTGCTGTCCAACAGCATCACCGTCAGCCAGTTGATCCAGGCCGCCATCAATGTCCTGGACCCCAATGGCACTCTGGCAGCGAGTGCCACGATCGTCAGCCTGAAGGCGCTGAAACTGGCTGCCGGTGCGACCAGCGTGGTGCTGGGCGACTTGCTGCACGTCGAAAGTGGCAGTGACATCTCGGCCCTGGCAGTGAACCTCAAGGCTTTCGACCTGATTGAAGGCGTCGTGCAGTTGGCCAACAAGCAGAACGGCCTGGTGGCGACCCTGCCGATCAACCTCGCGGGCCTGGCGCAGATCACTGCGCGGGTGCAGGTGATGCAGCCGCCGCAATTGTCGGCCGTGGGCAATCCGAAAAAGGCGGCCCAGGCACCTTTGGGGCCTGACCGCATTTATGTTCGGACGGCCCAGGTCAAGACGTTGTTGTCCATTGACCTGCCGGTACTGGACGCCATCACGCCATTGGTCAATGCCGTACTTGACCTTGCTACGTCGCTAACCGACTTTCTGGAAGACTTGCTGGGCCTGCAACTGCACAAGTTGCTGACGTGCGGCTTGGGTGCACCGTGTGACACGACGGAAGTCAAGCTTCTGTCACCGCCGATACGGCTCGATGTCGCCCTGGAAGCAGGCGGTGCCTGGAGTTATGTCACGGCTTACAGCTGCATGAGCTCGACGAATAAAAGCCTGACCACCAGCACCACGACCAAGCTGATCGGGCTGAAAATCGGACAGATCACCCCGGAGGATGTGTTTGGTTCCGCCACGGTCCCGCCGACCAATATCGTCAACCCGCTACAAGTCATTTATGTCGGCGTGCAAACCTGCAACCGGCTGCTGTTTTTACCGGCGGTCTGCTACAACCCTCGGCCGAGCGGTGGCATCGGCATCCACGTCAATACCGCGGTAGCGCAGAACGCCAACATACCCCACGTGTATTCCGCACCAGCTGCCGCCAACCTGCCGGAAATCAACCAGCCACCGTTTTTCTACGCTTACACCACCAACAACATCGTCAACAGCCTGAGCACCACCGTCAGCGACCTCGGCGTGAACATGTACGGGTTGTCCGGCAGCATCATCGGTGGCCTGGGCAGCCTCTTGAACGACGTCACCACCGCGCTAGTCAATGCGATCAACACCGTGCTCAGCCCGTTGCTGGATACCCTGATCAACACGCTGCTGGCGAGCCTGGGCATCGACTTGAACAAGGTCGAAGTCGGCGCCAACCTCAGCTGTCACGCCGGCCGCGCGTCGCTGGTGATCTGAGCATCGGGCACGATCGGCAGCTCGATGCAAAACCGCGCGCCCTCGGCCGAGTTTCTGACGCTGAGTGTTCCCCCCATGTTCTGCACGATGCCGTAGCTCACAGACAACCCCAGCCCAGTGCCGACGCCCACCGGCTTGGTGGTGAAGAACGGTTCGAAGATGCGTTCCAGCAAGCGCGGATCGATGCCGCCGCCGTTGTCTTCAACCCACAGCCGCACCGCGTGTTCATCGCGTTCTGTATACACCGCTATCCACGGCTTGAATTGACCGTCGGCCTCACGCTTGCCGAGCAGTGCATCCCGGGCGTTGACCATCAAGTTGATCAACACTTGTTCCAGCTGATCGACATACCCGCGTACCTGGACCGCAAAAGCGCACTCGCTGACCCGCAGTTCCACCCCTTTGCCGCGCATCCCCTCGGCCAATAGCGACAAGGTGCCGTCGATAGCCTGGGCCGGGTTGAACGGCTGCTGTTCGATATCCGAGCGGCGGCCGAACACGCGCATGTGATCCACCACCCGCGCTGCGCGCTGGACCTGAGCGTCGATGCGGTTGAGCTTGTCGGTCAGGTAATCGATCTGTAGGTCGCCATTGCCCAGGCGCTTGAGCACATTGATGATCGCCATGCGCATCACGTTCAGCGGCTGGTTGATTTCATGGGCCAGGCCGGTGGCCATCTCGCCCAATGTGGCCATTTTCGCGCTTTGGGTCAGCTGTTGCTGGGCGCGCCGGACTTCGGTGTTGTCGCGACCCACGGCCTGCACTTCCAGCAAGCGGCCTTGCTCGTCGAACACTCCGCGATCCGACCAGACCCACCAGGCGTGTTCCCGGCCGGGTAATTGCAGATTGATTTCCGCCGTGCTCACCGGGAATTCCGGGCTCAATTGGCTCAGGCGCTGGAGGAAGGACTCGCGCTGCTGCGCCGACATCCAGCTGCCCAGGTTAACCCCCGGCAAACCCTCGGGCGAACATTCCAGGTAGGTCGCCAGCGGCCGGTTGCCGAAGGTCAGGGTCAGGTCCGGACGGTAACGGCAGATCATGGCCGGCGAGTCCTCCACCAGCATCCGGTAACGCTCCTCGCTCTGCTTGACGTGTTCGGCCGCCAGCGTCGCATCGGTGACGTCCAGCCACAGGCCGACGGCTTCCACCGGCAAACCCAGGTCATCGCGCAGCAACCTGGCTTCGTCGAGCAGCCAGTGGTAATTGCCGCGACTGTCGCGCAGCCGATAACGTGCACGTACCGAGCCTTCGCGCAACAGCAGGCGGGTGCGTTCGAAATAACGCTCGCGATCCTCGGGGTGAACGCGATCGACCAACGCCGCTCCGGTACAGTCAGCGAGCGTCCAGCCCAGCAAGGGTTGCAGGCTGTCGCTGAAAAAGGTCGGTTGCAGCGCACCTTCGACATAGCGCTGCACATAAATCACCGCAGGTGAACTGGCGATCAGATTGTCCAGCCGGGCATGCGCGGCAGCGGCGAGTTGCTCCTGGTTCTTGATGTCGCTGATGTCGAGCATGAATCCTACCAGGCGCCGTTGGTTGCCGACGCCCAGGGCCTGGCCTTGCAAGCGATACCAGGTCGGTGGAGTGTCGCCGTCGGCACGGTGCAGGCGCACGCACAACAGCAGGGGTGCGCCGTCGAGTCGCAAGTCCTGCAGGCGGCTGTGCAATTCTTCACGATCGGCAGGGTGCACTTGGGCGAGCCAGTCCTGCAGCGGCAGACGTTCCTGGTCAAGATGCAGGGCGCGGGCCAGGGAGGGGGCCAATTGCACCTCGCTGTCGTTGAACATTTCCCACCAGCCGGTGCCGAGCAACGCCTGCAACGACTCCAGGCGCTCCAGCTGCAGGTGATGGCGATGTTCGCGCAAGCGCGCAAGCAAGGGGCCGGCGAGGGCGGCGGCAAACTGCAGCCAGTCGCGCTCGCTGACGTCCGGGGCCTGTTGATGGGCCGTGTAACAGCCACAGAGCAACCAGGCGACCACGCCTTGAGCGTCGTGATAGGGCACGGCGAAACCCTCGGTGTTGCCAAAGGTGCCTTGCAGGCGCGGGTGCTCGGCCAGGTTCAGGTGATGCGGCGTGGAGCCGTCCAGACTGTCGAGGCCGGTGCCCAGGCGCTGGCCGTTGTGCCACAGGCTGGGCGTGTCAAAGCCGGCATAGTGCTGGTGAATCTGCCAGCCCTCCTGCTCATCGAGCAGCGCCAGGGCGATACAGGGGATGTGAAAGCGTTGGGCCAGCGATTGCAGTTGGTCCACCAGCACGTCGGGCAAGCGCATCAGGCTGCACAGGCGCAACTGTTCACCGATTTGCGCCGCGAGCAACTGGCACTGCTCGCGCAGGCGCGCTTGTCGGCGTTCAAGCAGCAAGTCGCCGATGTCCAGCAACTGCAGCAACCAAGTGTCGGCCATTGGCTGGACCCAGCCACGCAGGTGCAGGGGCGAGCCGCTGAGGCTGTAGAAGTCCAGGTCCAGAAGCTGACCCCGCCAATCGGCGGGAGGGCCCTCGATGGCGAGGCTGCAATGGGGCAAGAGAAAATCCAGCAGATGTGCAAGCTGTGCCGCCGGGGCTTGCTGGGCCAGCAGATGCCGCAGTGGGCCGCTCAGGTGCAACACCCGACCCTGGGCGTCGAGCTGTATCTGCAGGCCGACACTGAGTACGCTTGGGGGCTCCACGATTTCCTGGTGTGCCGGCGGGTGGCGATTGAGCAGGCGCCCGAAGAGTTTATCCCCGGCACTCAAAATTGCAGGCTCGAACTGGCGGTGAGCGTCGCCGGCAAATTCGGTATGGGGCCAATCCCCGGCAGGTTCAGAAACGGAATCACCGCGTTTAACTTTTGCGAGGGATAGTGGATGGCCACCTTCAACACGCCGCCCGTATAAGTAGTGGTCGTGTCGGTGGCGACATCGAAATTCAGCCCGGCGGGAATCCAGGCCAACTGCCGGGTCAGTTCCAGCTTGACGACGTTTTTCAGCGCAGCCTCATAGCCGGGCGTGTTCGGGTCCAGGGCCACGCTACGGCGCACGGCTTCGGCGGTCGACTGGTTGAACGACTGCATCAGCAACAGCGGCAGGCTATACGTGACAATCGCGTAGAACACGGCAAAAAAGATCACGAACACCAAGGCAAATTCAATCGCTACGGCACCTTTTTGCTTACGTGGGAGGTTGCTTTTCATGAGTGCGACTACCCTGAAATCACGAGGTAATGTCAGCATAGAATCATTCCGCCATAACGGACGTTTTTTACCGGATGCAGAGCTTTGTCCTACTGATCTGGCTGACGCTATGCGCAGCGCAAGATGCCCGGCAACGGCACATCGCCAACCGCCTGACCCTGGGCGTGGGGGCGCTGGCGCTGGCGTATCTGCTATGGAGCGGAACCACCTGGATCGGCGCCCCAGCCACGCAGGGTGGCTGGGCTGCGTTGCTGGCCATGGCCTTCACCTTGCCCGGCTATGCGATGCGTCGCCTCGGTGGTGGGGACGTCAAGCTCATGACCGCCCTGGGGCTGGCGACCGATGGTCGGCACGTGCTGGGCGTGTTTATCGGTGCCGGCCTGGCCAGTGTGTGTTGGATACTGCTGGCGCCAAGAGTCTGGCTTCATATCAGTCAAGGGCTTAGAAGTCGCCTGTGTTATCTGGAGCCCGGTCTGTCAAGGAAACAGCCCTTTGCCCCTTTCTTGTTGGTGGGGCTGGTGCTGACATTCGCCTGGCTCGGCATGTGATCCGTTTTGTACAGCGGCGAAAGAGCGACTACTTTCATACAGGGGTTTCAGTAATAGGACGGTCAGTCCTTGGCCTTGCAGGGAGTTGCACGTGAACAAGCGTACTTCGGCAATAAAAGTCCTCGTGGTCGACGATCAGTCCTTGATCGTCACAGAACTTTGCGAATTTCTTGAGAGCAACGGCTACCGCTGCGTTCCCTGCGAATCCGGCCATCAGGCGATCGAACGTTTCCAACAAGACATGGACATTGGCCTGGTCCTCTGCGATTTGCACATGCCTGGCCTGGACGGCATTCAAATGGTCCAGGAACTGCAACGCCTGAGTGGTAAACACCGGGCCTTCGAAGCCATCATGCTCACCGGGCAGGCGGACAAGCAGGATGTGATCAAGGCATTGCGCGCCGGCGTTGCCGATTACTACCAGAAGCCGATTGACCTGGGTGAATTGCTCGAAGGCGTACAGCGCCAGGAAGTGGCACTGCAGGAGCGGCATAAGACGCTGCAGTTGGGGCATCTGAACCAGAAGCTGCAATACCTGTCCGAGTCGCTTGATGATCTGTACCAGGACCTGGACCGGGTTCGGCGTACACCGAATGCCTCGGGAGGGGATGCCAGCGATACCGAGCGAACCGAGATCCCGGCCATCTTCAATCAGCTGTCGCCACGCCAACTGGAGGTGGCGCGGTTGGTGGGCAAGGGGAAAACCAATTATCAGATTGCCTGCGAGTTGGGCATTACCGAGAACACGGTGAAGTTGTACGTGTCGCAGGTGCTGCGGTTGACGCATATGCATAACCGCACGCAATTGGCGTTGGCGATGACGCCGAATCATTCAGGGCTGCGGCATCGGGCGTCGACGAGCTGATCTGCGCTTTAGGCTGGTGTACATATCCAGCCCGCCAGCCGACCTGCATCTGGCGGACGTACTGGGTCCACCTGTGGGAGCGAGCCTGCTCGCGAAGACGGCCTGCCAGCCAATCCGATTCTAGCGGATGTACTGGATCCCCTGTGGGAGCGGGCTTGCCCGCGAAAAACCTGAGGGCACCGCGGGGCGTCTGGTTTCCCGCGTCATCGTTATCGACCATCGTCGGAACACCGCCCGGAGCATGCTCGCTCCTACAGGGTTATCCGACACGGTTAGTGCCTTGTTCAAATAGAGAAACGGCCTACACCATTCTTAGAATCGTCCTATTTCCAGCTTCCTTCCAATTCGCCAAAGCTTTCACCCCACAGGACCCGGGTGAACGCCAAACCCTTCCTGACCGCTCCCCCCGCAGACCAGGAAGGACTGACCATGAGCACCCAACCGCGCATTTTCTTCAACCACAGCCGCCATAAACTCTGGGTCCGCAACCTCGAGACCCGCCTCGATGTCCTTGCCTTTCGCGGCGAAGAACGCCTCAGCCAACCCTTCACCTACGAGATAGAGTTCACCAGCGCCGAGCTCGATCTCGAAGCTGAACAGCTGCTGCGCAAGGACGCCTCTTTCAGCTTGCACGCCGCGCCATTGAACGTCGCGCCGATGCCCTGGAAAGTGCCCGAGGTCAAACCGTTGCGCACGCTGCACGGCGTGATCACCGGCCTCAAGCGCCTGTCCGCCTCCCGTGACGAAGCCCGCTACGAACTCACCCTGCAACCGCGTTTGGCCTTGCTTGAACGCGGCCGGCAATACCGCATCTACCAGGATAAGTCAGTACCGGAAATCGTCGAAAGTATCCTGCGCAGCCGTCACGACCTCCGAGGCCAGGACTTCCTGTTCCGCCTGGTGCGTGAATACCCCCGGCGTGAACAGGTGATGCAGTACGGCGAAAGCGACCTGGCCTTCATCAGCCGCCTGCTGGCCGAAGTGGGCATCTGGTACCGCGTCACCAGCGACCAACGCCTGCACATCGACGTCGTGGAGTTCTGCGACGGCCAGCGCGGCTACCAGTTCGACGTCGAGCTGCCGCGCTTCCCGCCCGCCGGGCTCAGCAGCGATGCGGACCGCGTGTGGGACCTGCAAACCCATCACCAGGTGGTGGAAAAACACGTCAACGTCCGCGCCTATCACCCCCTGGACGCCAGGGCCCACCTCGACGCCGACGTCGACCAGACCCGCGGGGCGAAAATCACCTACGGCGAGGCCTACCACTACGCCGAGCCCTACCGCGTACTCGGCGGCGCCTACGATCTGCACGAAGACCTGGCAACCGAAAGCGGCTACTTCTACGCACGTCTGCGCCACGAGCGCTACCTCAACGACCAGACCCGCCTGAGCGGCATCAGCAGCAGCGCCACCCTCGCACCGGGCCAGGTGCTGACCATCACTGGCGGCGGAGCACCGCAGGCCTTTACCCCGCGGTGCGCGATCATCGCCGTGCGTACCCGTGCCGCCCGCGATGCCAGCTTCGAGTGCCGCTTTGAAGCCATGCCCTATTCGGAAACCCTGTGCTTTCGCCCGCCACTGCTGCCCAAACCACAAATCGCCGGCACCGTCCCGGCCCGGGTCACCAGCGGCGAAACCCACGACAAATACGCAGAAATCGATCTGCGAGGTCGCTACAAGGTCAACTTCCTGTTCGACCGCGACCCGTGGAAGCTCGGCGAAGAAAGCATGTGGCTGCGCCAGGCGCGCGCCTACGCCGGCGACACCTTTGGGCTGCACCTGCCGCTGATCTGCGGCACCGAAGTGGCCATCGCCTTCGAACAGGGCGACCCGGACCGTCCCTACATCGCCCACGCCCTGCACGACAGCGAACACCCGGACCACGTGACCCTGCGCAGGCGCGACCACACCCGCAACGTGCTGCGTACACCGGCGAACAACAAGCTGCGCATGGAAGACCTGCGCGGGGAGGAGCACGTCAAGCTCAGCACCGAGTATGGCGGCAAGAGCCAGCTGAACCTGGGGCATTTGGTAGATGCCACGAAGAAAAAACGCGGGGAAGGGTTTGAGCTAAGGACGGATGATTGGGGGAGTATTCGTGGAGGCAAAGGGTTGTTCATCAGCGCCGACGGACAGCCCAAGGCGCAAGGCTCGGTCCTCGACATGAGCCCGGCAGTGGAACGCTTGCAACAAGCCGGCGAACAACTGCAAAAACTCTCGCAAGATGCCCAAGCGGCGAACGCCGATCCCGCCGATGTGCAGGCCCAAATGTCGCTATTGCGTGAACAGATCGACGCGCTCAAGGCGCAGGTGATCCTGCTCAGCGCGCCCCAAGGCATTGCCCTCACCAGCGGCCAGCACCTGCAACTGGCGGCGCAGGAGAACATGATGCTCAACGCTGGCGGCGACGCCAACTTCAGTGTGGTCAAGCGCCTGTTCATGGGTGTGGGTCAGGGTTTGAGCCTGTTCGTGCGCAAGCTGGGGATCAAGCTGATCGCCAATCAGGGCGCCGTAAAAATTCAGGCACAGAACGACACCCTGGAACTGATAGCGCGGCATGGCCTGAACATCACCAGCACCGAAGACGAAGTCCATATCACCGCGAAAAAGAAAATCACCCTGAACGGAGGAGGCAGCTACTACACCCTCGATGCGAACGGCATCGAATCGGGAACATTGGGCGATCACAACGTCAAGGCGGCGTACGTCGAGTACAGCGGCCCGGCCAGCATGACCGCCGTGCATCCGGATTACCCGCAAAGCCTGTCCAGACAAAGGCTGAGATTCAATGTAGGACAAGCCCCCAATGCCATCCGCGAGGGCTGGGCGGGCATGCCCTATACCCTCTACGCCGACGGTGCCGTGCTCCAGCGAGGCGTGCTGGACAAGACCGGGCAACTGTCGATCGATCATCAGGTCGTGACCCGCAGCTACCGGTTAGTCATGGCCAACGGCGTGACCCATCACATCCCAGTGCCTGGCGAATACCGCAATGCCGATCAGGCCCATATGGCCAATCGCGGCTTGCACAACCACACCGCGCAGGCCGATTCAGAGATGAGCCAACCCAGCTCGCACACCGATCATCGCGCGCTGTACGACGCGGCGCTACATGCAATCAACGATCAGACAGGGAAGACGTCATGAGCCGCTATGAGTTCGTCTCACCGGTTGCATTCCAGCACAGCCAAGAGGTGACCTGCACCCCGCCCTGGTATGTACAGGACACCGAATATCCGCCCGCCATGGCGACCTATGAACCGTTGATCAATGGTGAAGACACCTTCAAGGCGGTTTACGAGGCTATTTTCAACGCCACGAAAACGGTCGACATCATCTGCTGGGGCTTCCAGCCGTCGATGTATTTCATTCGCGATCGAGATCGAGATCCCAAGGCGCCGAGCATCGGTGAGCTACTCAAGGCCAAGGCGCAAGCGGACGTCAAGGTGCGGATACTGGGTTGGGAGGCGCCTTTCAATGCTGCCGGCCTGTCGGGTGAAGCCAACTTGCCCGGCAAAGGCACGTTCCCCGTCAACGACCGGGCCTTGCAGAGCTCCACCCAGGCGCAATACGACTATGACCGTCAATGGTTTGCCGAATTTGCGGTCCAGGGTGACCAGGCGGTGGAACGTGGTGGACTCAAGCGGCCAGTGTTTGTCAGTCGTGGTTTCGATGTTAACGAACGAGCGGAAATCGCCCATCAAGTGCGACGCGCGAGTCTCGATCCGCAGGTCAGTGGGGCTACGCGCTTCTTCCTGAAAGCGACCCCCACGCATCATCAAAAAACCGTGCTGGTCGACTTCGAACTGCCGGATTGTGCCGTCGGTTTCGTCATGGGCCACAACATGCTCGATGAGTACTGGGACACCAATGCCCATTCGGCGCTGAACCGTTCCGAGGAGCGCAAACCACTCCCCCATCAAGGCCCGCGCGGCATGACCCCGCGTCAGGACATTTCCAGCCGCGTCAGTGGGCCGATCCTGGAAGCCCTGCACAACAATTTCGCCAAGGCCTGGCGCAAGGAAACCGGCGAGGACCTGATTGCCTCACGGCAGTCCATGCAGGTCGGACCGCAACTGCAATGTATCCCGGACGCCACCCGACAAATCGCGCAGATCCTCCGCACCCAGGCCCAGGAGGGCAAGCGCGACATCGAGCAGCTCTACCTGCAAGCCGTCAACAACGCGACCCAGTTCATCTACATCGAAAACCAGTACTTTCGCTGGCCCCCTCTGGCCGAGCTGATCAAGGCCGTGGCAGCGGGCCAGACCAAAGCCGGGCGCGACCCCGGCATACACGGTCCGTTGCACTTGTTCGTGATCACCAATGCCAGCGAAGACAGCGTTGGGTCTGGCGCGGTTAACACCCAGCGCATGCTCCAGAGCCTCGGCCGGGGTGAGCTCATTCCCGCAGTCACCAAACTACAGCGCATCGAAGCGGTGAAACAAAACGCACCGCCCCGGCCGACCTTCGAACCTCACGACCGCGTCGGGCAGCAGGAACTGGCCAGGTGGGAGGCTGAGCTTGAACGGCAAACCCGGGCGATCAAGGACAGCACGGTTCAACAGGAGGAACGTCCCGGCCTGAAGGTGCACCTGTGCTCGCTGGTCGCCCCCGACTCGCCCGCGGGCCAGCGGTGGATGCCGGTGTACGTCCACTCCAAGTTGATGATCATCGACGATGTGTTCACCACCCAGGGCTCGGCCAATATCAACACCCGCAGCATGCAGGTCGACAGTGAACTGAACATTGCCCATGAGTGGGCGAGTGTGACGCGGGGGTTGAGGCGAAGGCTGTGGGAGATGCATACGGGGGGGATGGGGGTGCAGGATGATCCGGGGGCGGCGTTCAAGGCTTGGCAGGACATCATCGAGAAAAACAGAAAGAGCCAGGAAGATAAGAGAGACGGTGTGCCTTATGCGCCCCTCGTCGAGTTTTATTATGACAAGGCCACGCTGAAGGACATCGACTGATGCGTCTCGCTCTTTTGTTGTCATGCCTGCTGCTGACTGCTTGCGACAGCCGCAGCACTTTTACCTATATGAAGAAGGACCCTCAGGTGAAATCACTTAACGAGATCAAGGCCGATCTGGCGTTTAGCTGTGTGCACGAGCAATTCCCCACGCCCTCCGCCGAGTCCGATGTGCTGTTCCAGTACGCGCGCTGGCTGCAAAAAAACAATCAGCTCAAAGAAGACAAAAGCGTCGATGTGGAAATCGAAAGGCTGTACCGCATTGCCGCCGAAAACGGTCATTACAAGGCCAACATTAACCTGCAGAACGGTGCCATGCGCGGCCATTTCCAGCTTCGGGGGGACGAGCATTTGCGTTTGAGCGAACGATTGATCAGCGAGGGCGTAGCGACGGGTTATTACTTCGTCGGGATCTTCCTGCAACAAGGTTCGGCGGGGCTGAAGCAGGACTCGGAAATGGCCCTGCGCTATTTTCGCAAGGCCGCTGATAACGGGAGTGCTCAAGCCCAGGGGTATGTAGGCCAGAAACTGGCACCCAGCGATATGGCGCCGGATATCGCCCGTCAAATGCGTCGATGCGCCGCTGAGCAGGGGCAAGGTAATGCTGCTTCCATGCTATCGATCTACCTTCGGGATGAAGGGAGATACGCGGATGCAATCGAAGTTCTGCAGATGGGTGTGGCTGCAGGTTACTCGAACGCAGCCGGTCGTCTGGTAGAAGCATTTCGTAATCCTCATCCCTCCAATGAACTTTACTACCTTGGCCAAGAGGAAGACCTGGAACGCGCCGAACGCTACGAAAAAATCTGGCGAATACTCGCCAACTATTCCTACGCTAACCCCAAAGTCCCCGAAATCAACGAAATCCTCCCCCTGCCTCCGGCCAAGTTGCCCGCCTGGGACGGCAAGCTGCAATGGCTCGAAGAACGCCTGGCCAATGTCCCGCCAGAAAAGCCCAGCACTGCTCTGATCAACCAACTGTCCAAGGCCAAACTCCTGGACCCGGCCACCGGTCGTGGTCTTCCGGGATCCCCTGCATTCAGCCAGGCTCACTTATCTGCGCCGTACTGCTATAGCGGGCAAGTCTGCCCGGTGAGTGGGTACTGGAAGATTGGCTGGCTTCCTCGCCTCCATTCAGTAAAGGACGGGAGCGAAACCCGGTACTTCAAGCAGGGCGAGATCTTGCCGATGCAACTGGTCGAGCGTTACCACCTGCGCACCTGGCCCTTCTCCGACAAGATCACGCGATCTGAGCAAGCGGTTGAATGGCGCCTGCTCTGATAAAAAATCAATTTCGTAAATTTATGCCATTGGCTGGCGACGCGCCGTGCATCGGCGAGTTACCGAAGGCCAAGGTGAAACCGGGCATACATGGACCCTTGCATTTGTTCGTGATCACCAATGCCAGCGAAGACAGCGTTGGGTCTGGCGCGGTTAACACCCAGCGCATACAGCGCATCGAAGCGGTGAAACAAAACGCACCGCCCCGGCCGACCTTCGAACCTCACGACCGCGTCGGGCAGCAGGAACTGGCCAGGTGGGAGGCCGAGCTTGAACGGCAAACCCGGGCAATCAAGGACAGCACGGTTCAACAGGAGGAACGTCCCAGCCTGAAGGTGCACCTGTGCTCGCTGGTCGCCCCCGACTCGCCCGCGGGCCAACGGTGGATGCCGGTGTACGTCCACTCCAAGTTGATGATCATCGACGATGTGTTCACCACCCAGGGCTCGGCCAATATCAACACCCGCAGCATGCAGGTCGACAGTGAACTGAACATTGCCCATGAGTGGGCGAGTGTGACGCGGGGGTTGAGGCGAAGGCTGTGGGAGATGCATACGGGGGGGATGGGGGCGCAGGATGATCCGGGGTTAGCGTTCAAGGAGTGGCAAGACATCATGAAAGAAAACAAAGATCGCCAGAAGGAAAAGGGTATGGGTACACCGTACGCCTCCCTCGTCGAGTTTTATTACGACAAAGCCACGCTGAAGGACATCGACTGATGCGTCTCGCTCTTTTGTTGGCATGCCTGCTGCTGACTGCCTGCGACAGCCGCAGCACCTTTACCTATATGAAGAAGGATCCTCATGTGAATCCCCTTAATGAAATCCAGGCCAACCTGGCCTTTACCTGCGTGCATGAGCAATTCCCGGCGACCTCCGCGGAGGCCGACGTGCTGTTCCAGTACGCGCGCTGGCTGCAAAAAAACAATCAGCTCAAAGAAGACAAAAGCGTCGATGTGGAGATCGAAAGGCTGTACCGCATTGCGGCAGAAAACGGTCATTACAAGGCCAACATTAACCTGCAGAACGGTGCCATGCGCGGCCATTTCCAGCTTCGGGGCGACGAGCATTTGCGTTTGAGCGAACGATTGATCAGCGAAGGAGTGGCTACGGGTTATTACTTCGTCGGGATCTTCCTGCAACAAGGTTCGGCGGGGCTGAAGCAGGATCCGGAAATGGCCCTACGCTACTACCGTAAGGCTGCTGATCACGGCAACGCCCAGGCACAATACTATGTGGGAGACAAATTGGCGTCGAGCGATATGGCTCCGGACATTGCACGGCAAATGCGCCGCTGTGCTGCTGAGCAAGGCCATGGCGAAGCGGCGATTGAACTGGGAATAAATCTCAAGAACAAAAAACAATACCACGAAGCGCTTGAAGCCTTTCAACTTGGAGTCGCTGCGGGTGACAGCACTTCTGCTTATAAATTAGGAAAAATCTTTCGTAACCCCCCACCTACTGATGAACTTGATTATCTCGCCCAACAGGAAGATGTAGAGCGGTCCGAACGCTACGAAAAAATTAGCAAAGTGCTGGGCAACTACTCCTACGCCAAACCAAACGTCCCCGAAATCAACGAAATCCTCCCCCTGCCTCCGGCCAAGTTGCCCGCCTGGGACGGCAAGCTGCAATGGCTCGAAGAACGCCTGGCCAATGTCCCGCCAGAAAAGCCCAGCACTGCTCTGATCAACCAACTGTCCAAGGCCAAACTCCTGGACCCGGCCACCGGTCGTGGTCTTCCGGGATCCCCTGCATTCAGCCAGGCTCACTTATCTGCGCCGTACTGCTATAGCGGGCAAGTCTGCCCGCAGACTGGCTACTGGAAAGCCGATATTGGTGGCCAGCTTTTCTCGCGCCTCGAAGGTGCACAGGTTCCCGTTTCGAGAAAGGCGAAATCCTGCCAACCCTGAGAATCGAGAGGCGCCACATCCGCTTCTTGCTCGCCGAAGAGGAAAATATCGAATGTAGACTGTTCGGTGAAGCCTAAATATTTACCCGCAGCAATAGCGCTAACCCTCTTTAGGAGCGAGCATGCTCCGGGTGGTGTTCCGACGAAAAAACTGAGGGCACTGCGGGGCGTCTGGTTTCCCGCGTTATCGTTGAGGACCATCGCGAGCATGCTCGCTCCAACAGGGGAGGATGTGGTTTAGCGCTATTGCTGCGATCCGCTGTTCACCGATCCGCCCGCATCCTGATCAAAGAACTCTGGGATCTCGTGCTGGAAGCTTTTCAACCAGCGCTGCATTGCCAGTTCGCGCTCGGCTGCGCTGGCAGTTTGCGGCTTGGTGGAGGCGGCGGTGTTGCTGCTTTGCAGTTGCAGCCAGCCTTCGGTTTCCTGTTGTTGTGGCGAGGCGGGGCCGGCGTCGATGGCGTGAGCGGCAAGTGGCAAGGCCAGCAAGCCGAGGCAGTACAAGGTGGTCGGTTTCATCAGGGTGCTCCCTACTGAACAGCGGCGACGGTCGGCCCGGACTTGCCGGGTGACTTGAGTTTCTCGGCGCGGGCCTGGGCCTGGGTGACTTGTGCCGGATTCAGGCCAAGGCGGCTGACCAGTTCGGCGGCGCGGTTCCAGTCGTCCTGATAGATCAACAGGGTCACCAGGTTCACGGCGGCCAGTTGGTCGCTTTGCTTGAGCTCGATGGCGGTGAGGAATTCGAATTTGGCGTCTTCGATGCGCAGTTGATTGAGGTAGACCACGCCCAGGTCGTTACGGATTTTTTCGTCGGTGGGCGCCAGTCGGGCGGCCCGTTGCAAGTGCGCCTGGGCCAGGCCATGGTCGCCTTGGGCGGCGGCGAGTTGGCCCAGGCCGTGTTCGGCTTCGGCGGCCAGGCAGCCGCCGAGCAGGCTGCGGTACAGCGGTTCGGCTTCACTGCGGTCCAGCAGTCGATACACCTTGGCCTTGCGCAGGCGCACGTCGGCAACTTTGTCCGGCAGGCTCTGCAGGTTGGCGAGGCTGGCGTGCAACTTGCCGTCGTTGGCCATGTCGTCGGCCAGGTTCAGCGACAGCTGTTGTTCGGCGTTCAATTTGCCGCAACTGACGGGGGTCAGGGCACTCCAGGGTGTCTGTCCGTTGCTCGCGCAACCCCCCAGCATCAGCAGACAAAAACCTGCAAACATTGCTTTCATCACGATTCCCCTAAGAAGCAAAAGCCCGGGCGAGGGCGGTGAAGCCCGGGCCCGCCAGTACGATCAACAACGCCGGGAAGAGGAACAGCATCATCACGACGGACATTTTTGCGGACATCTTGGAGATGTATTCCTGAAGGCGCGCCAGGCGCTTGTCATCGAGCAACAACTTGAGCGCCAGCAGGGATTTCATCGCACCGCCGCCCTGGTGGATCAGCTGTTGCAGGATCACGCAGGTGTCAGTGAACTCGTCGACCGCCAGCAAGCGGGTGACCTTGTGCAGTTCATCGCCCAGCTCCAGGCCCGAATCGACACGGGCCAGCACCAGGCGCAACTCCTGGGTCAATGTGGGCATCAGTTGTTTGCCTTCATTGCTCAAGACTCGCAGCGATTGCTCCACGGCCATGCCTGATTCGAACAGGATGCGCAGCAGCGGAATGAAGGTGGAGATTTCCATCGCCAGTTTTTTCTGCCGATGGTGCGCAGCAGCGGCCAGCAGACGCTTGGGCAGCAGATAACCGATACCCAGGGCGAACGCCGGGACTAGCCATGGGTGAATGACCTGGGGGAAGAACAGACCCTGCACCAATGCACTCAACGCCAGCGCCAGTACCGGGACGCCAACCTGCAAGGCGGCAAATAACGCCCGTTGCCGCGCGGTACGCCAGCCCAGGCAATTGAGCAGGGTCTGGGTTTCGTTGTCGAGCTTGACCGACTGCTGGCCGACCCGGCTGGTGCCCAGCGCCTGCAGCCATTGGCTCAAGCGGCTTTCGCCCGGCGCCTTGCCGTCCAGGCGCTGCACCACCTGGCGAGCACGATGACGCAGTTGCACCATGACGCAGATAAACAATCCCGATGCCAGCAGGAACAATAGCGAGCTCAGCAGCATGGACGCGTTCATAGGCTGCGCAACATCCGCCACAGTGCCAGGCAGCCGAACACCTGCAGGGCGAGCGCTCCCATCAGCATCGATTGCCCTGAACTGTCGTCCCACATGGTCATCAGGTACTTTGGATTGGACACCAGGAGATAGCCGGCGACTGTGACCGGCAGTAGCGCCAGGACAACCGCCGTGACTCGGGTTTCACCGGTCATGGCGCTCAGTTGGCGAGCAGCCTGTTCCCGTTCGCGGATGATCTTGATCAGGTTTTCCAGCAGTTCACTGGCGTTGCCACCGTAGCGGTGGTTGACCTTCAAGCCGAGGGCAAACAGGCGAAGTTCGTCTTTGTCGTAGAGTTCTGCGAAGTCCGAGGTGGCGTCCGGCAGACTGATGCCCATGTGCACCTGGCGCTTCACGCGGCCCAAGGCATCTTTCAGCGGATCTTCGGCGGCGTCGATGGCGCCCAATACCGCGTCGGCCAAGGTGCGCCCGGACTTCAGGCTGCGCACGCTGTGATCGAGCAATGCGGGCAATTGTTCGATCATGCGCTTGAGCCGACGCTGGTAACGCCAGTTGACATACAGGCGCAGGAGCAGGGGAGGCAACAGCAACAGGGCGAGCAACCCCGGCCAGCCGCCGCCGAAAAACCCGAGCAGGATACTCAAGCCCCACAGCGTCAGCCACACACCCAGGCGTTCGGTGGGCCGCCCGAGGCCAGCGCGCAAAAAGGCGCGATCCAGTCCCGTCCAGGATGTTTTGCGCACCACCCGCTCCGGTTGCCCCTGGCTCAGGCGTTCCAGCACGCGCCGGGTGCCGGGCTCGCGTAAGCCGCGAGTGAACAAGTGGGCCGAGAGCCCCAGCAACGCCAGGCAAACAAAGATAAGCAGCAGCGGTTTGAGCATGCCGTGGCCTTCAATACACCGAGGAAGAGAGCGCCGATTCGCGGCGCAGTTTGTCACCCGCGGGGTTGACCGCCTCGCGCATGAAACCGAAACCGCTGCGGCGGTCGAGGCGAAACAGGGTATTGGTGACGTACACGTCTTCACGAATGCCGATCACCTCGACTACTTCGCTGACACAGCGGCGGCCATCGGGCATGCGCGTCAACTGGATCACCACGTCCAGCGCCGCGCAGATCATCTGGCGCAAGGTCCGTTCGGCAATGCTGCGACCGGTCAGGCCGACCAGGGTTTCCAGGCGCAACAACGCATCTTGCGCGTTGTTGGCGTGCACGGTGCTCATGGAGCCGTCGTGGCCGGTGTTCATCGCGGTCAGTACGTCGACCACTTCGACACCGCGGATTTCGCCGAGGATGATCCGGTCCGGGCGCATCCGCAGGGCGTTGCGAATCAGGTCGCTGGCTTTCACCTCGCCATGGCCTTCGGCATTCGGCGGTCGGGTTTCCAGACGCACCACGTGGGGGTGGCCCAGTTGCAATTCGGCGACGTCTTCGATGGTCACCAACCGTTGGTGGGGGTCGATCAACTGGCTGAGAATATTCAGCAGCGTGGTCTTGCCGGTGCCGGTGCCGCCGCTGATCAGGATGTTGCAACGCTTGCCCACGGCCTCCTGGAGGAATTCGTAGATCGCCTGGTCGATGGTTTGCATGGCCATCAGGTCGGTGCTGTTGAGCATGTCCTGGCGGAATTTTCGAATCGACAGGCACGGGCCGTCGAGCGCAATCGGTGGAATGATCGCATTGACCCGGCTGCCGTCGGGCAGGCGCGCGTCGACCATCGGCGAAGACTCGTCGAGCCGCCGGCCCAGGGGCGCGAGGATGCGCTGGATGACGCGCTCGACATGGTGCGCATCGATAAAACGCAAGTCGCTTTGATGCAGGACACCATCGCGCTCGATGAACACGCGGTGCGGGCCGTTGACCAGGATTTCGGTGACGGCCGAATCGCGCAGCAACACTTCCAGCGGGCCGAAGCCTGTGAGTTCGTCGACGATTTCTTCGGCCAGGCGCTCCATCTCGTAGCGCGAAATCGCCAGGTGCAAGCGCGCGATGTATTCGGCCACTTTGTCGATGACGAACTGCGCCAGCACCTGGCGCGAGCCCTCCAGCAGGTTTTTTCCGGACTCCTCGATGGCATCGATGATGTAGCGGTGCAGCACCAGTTTAAGGCCGTCGTGGTCGGTATTGCCGGCCACCCCACGGTGCGTTGCGCCGAACAGTTTTTCGCCGCTCATGGCGTACCTCTCAAACGGCTGAACCAGGACTTGGGCTTGGCCAGGCTTTCGGAGCGTTTGGCCAAGCGTTCGCCGAGGTTGCGCAGGCTTTGGGTGAGCACTTCCCGGGGGGCCAGTTCGAACAGGGTGACGCCCTGGTTCTTGGCGTTCAAACGGACTTCGGGGCTGTAGGCGAGGGTGGCGATGATTTCCATGCCGAAGCTTTTGCTCAAGGCCTCGGAGTCTGGCGCGACGCTACGCAGGTAGCGATCCACCAGCAGCGTGGCGTGATCGAGTTTCATGCCTTTTTCGCGCCACAGATTCAGTACCGCCAGGTTGCGGCGGCAGTCGAGCACGTTCTGGTCGGTGTACCACAGCAGCTTGTCGCAATGGCTGACGAAGGTGCGCAAGGCTTCGCTGTCGGGCTGGCCGGTGAGGTTCACGACGATGTGCTGGAAGTGCTGGCGCAGCGCGCTGAGCAGCATGTACAGCTCGGCGGCGCTGGTGTGTTCCAGCGGTTCATCCTGGGTGGCATAGGCGAGGATCCGCAGCCCGGCTTCGCAACGGGTGAAGGCGCTGTCGATCAGGGTGGCGTCAAGACGACGCAAGTTGCGCAGGGCATCACCGAAATGAAACGAGCTCTCCAGGCCCAGCAAGGCCAGGCTGTCCCCCCGGGGCAGGCCGAGGTCGAGCAGCAGCGTTTGCTGACCGCTTTTTTGCACCACCTGTGCCATGTGGTTGGCCAACAGTGCGCCGTCGGCATTGCTCTGCACGCCGTACAGGACGGTGAGGCCGCCCAGGTGAGTATTGGGCACCACCGGTGGCAGGCGTTTACTCTGGCGCCGCACCAGCCCGGCGACTTCACTGGAGCGCGAGCCATAGGCCACGAAGTCCCGGGCCCCGGCGCGCATGGCATTGAGTACGAGCTGGTTGTCCATGCCGTCGCCCAGCGCGACGATAGCCAGCCTTGGCTTGGCTTCCAGAGCGCCTTCAATCAGTGCGCACTGGGCCACCACATGCTCACGGTCCAGGCCCACGAACACCAGGCTGGCCAGTGTCACGTCCACCAGCGCCAGCAGTTCGTCGAGGCTGCCGCCACCGGCGCTGACCACTTGGCCCAAGGGGGCGAGCGCGCCTTGCAACCATTCAAGGTCGGTGCTGTTACGCGTGATCGCGAGGAAGGTCTGGCTCAGGTTCTGGCTCATTGCGATAGCCCGCTGCGTTTATCGAAGTCGCCGTTTTCGAGGAAGTACAGGCGGTACCAGTTGGGGTCGTAATTGCGGAGTTTTTCCCCCGGCAGCGACGGCAGTTGCGCATTCGCCGCCAACGGCTGCACCAGGTGCGGCGTGACGATCATCAGCAGTTCCCGTTCTTCGCGATTGATCGAGGAGCTGCGAAAGAACGCGCCGAGGATCGGGATATCGCCCAGTCCCGGAAACTTGTCCACCTGCGAGGTGTTTTGTGTACTGATCAGGCCACTGATGACGAAGCTTTCGCCATCGGCCAGGGAGATGCTGGTGTCGGTACGGCGAATGGTGAACGCCGGCACTGTGGTGCCGCCGATGGTCACGGCGTTGTTGTAATCCAGTTCGCTGACTTCCGGAGCGACCTTGAGGGCGATCTGGTCGTTACTGACCACCGTTGGCGTGAGCGTCAGGCGGATGCCGAATTCCTTGTATTCGATGGAGTAGCTGTTGCTGTTGGCGCTGGGAATCGGGATAGGGATTTCACCGCCCGCCAGGAAGCTTGCGCTTTGTCCGCTGATCGCCACCAGGCTCGGTCGCGCCAGGGTGTAGGCAAAACCACTGCTTTCCATGGCATTGATGATGGCCAGGAAGTTGCCGCCGCCGGCGACGATGTTGAACATGTCGTTGGCCAGCGGAATGCTCGGCACGGCAATCCGCGGGTCAAGGTTGCGCAGCGGGAACACCCGCGGTGTCACTGCAGTATTGGGGACGGTACCGGGAGAGCCGAACAGGAAATTCGAATTTTTGCCGTAGATCGAAGTACTGGCTTCCTTCAGCTTGGTACGACTGACTTCGACGAAGCGGATGTCGGTCTGCACTTGCGATGGCAGCAGCGGGTCATCGGAGGGTGACTGTCTGGCGCTGGTCATGGCTGCCGTCGCCCGGCCCTGGACGAACACCATGCTTTGGCGCGGCGCGCTGGCACAGGCGGTCCAGACCATCAGGCTGGTGGCACCGGCGCCCATGCCGGTGAGCAGGAATGCCTGGCTGCCATTGACTCGCACGTCGGCGATTTTCGGGTCACCCACTGCGATCCGGGTGATTGCCACGGGCGATTGCACTTCCTGTTGCAGGCCTTCGCCCACTTCCAGCACCGCTGGCAAGGGGCCCAGCGCTGCACAATTACCGTTGGCAGCCATGACTGCCGTCACCGGCATGCCGCTCAGCAAGGTGGCCCAGATCAAGCCGTTCAAAAACGGCGTACTACGTCTGCGCATTAAAGCGTTTCCTTGCTCGATTCAGGGGGACTTTGGCGTGCTTTCGTTGCCGCGGATGACTTCCACACCCGACCGGCGCGGCGCGACTGCGTTACTGGCAACCAGCGGTTTGGGCGGCGCTGTCATGGCCAGCTGGTTGAACTGAATCAAGTCGCGATTGGCGTTGGCGAGGTTGGCTGCGGAATCGCGTTCACCGGCCCAGTAACGCGCCAGGCGTTTTTCCTCGGCGCTGCGCACCGCCAGGCGCAGCACCCCGGCCTGGGTGGCGAGCATCAAGCGGCTCACCAGTGGTTCGGGAACGGCGAGCAGCACGGTACGGGCACTGGCGCGCTGTTGCTCCTGCCGGAGTTTTTCATCGTTGCCCTGGGCCGGGCTGGAGGGCTGGCCGTCGTTGGTCAGGCCCATTTGCTCGCCCACCGCCAGTACACGCAAGGCCGGGACCGCGAGCTGGGCCGAGGGCTGGAGATTAAGGGTGTCCATGCGCAAGAACAGCAGCACGTCGACATAGTCCCCCGGGGTCAATTGGCCGCCAGCGTTGATCACTTCATCCACGGCAACGGCGAGCGCACGCTCATCGGGCCGAATCATCCGCGCCAACTTACCGCCGCCTTCGAAGCTCTCGTCGTTGAGCCAGCTGCCGGCGGTCAGGGCACGCCAGGGCGTACGGCCGATGGCTTGATCGAGGCGGGTCAGGCTGCCGGCCGGGACGGTTCGCAGTTTTTCCACGGCCACGTCGGCGGCAGTGATTTGCACAAACGGCGCGATGTCATGCAGCAACACCACGATCGGTTGGCGCGTGTCCTCTTCTGGTTGGACAACAGCTGCAGGGTTGCTGAGGGACGTGGGGGCGATGGCGGCTTGCGCAACGGGAGTGGCGGTCGGTTCACGCGTCAAGGTGAAGCCCCAGTAACCGGCAATGACCGCACCCGCCAGGGACAGTCCCGCTAGGCCAAGAATGACACGACTGTTCATGACGGCGCTTCCCTTCTTTCCTGCTGCACCAAGAAGTCGTTTTCCGCAACGAGACAACTTCGCAATCAGGTAGCTATGAACATGGAACTATTTCGCTATTGGAAGGTAGCGCAGCTAGAGCAAAACGCCATTACCCGGGGAAAATTTTCTAACGAAAAATCGACGACCAGCTCAATTCAAAGGTTTTTGACGTCAACAAAGCGATTAATACTTTCGTGTTAATGCGTTTTTACAGTTGTTTGGTGGAGGAATGCCGACAATGCTGATGCTGGCACAGGGGAATCATGTTGCGTCGGTGCAACACTCGGTGTCTTCGAGGAGAACGTCATGTCTTTCGCCAAGCTGTTTCAGAAGGTCAAATCCGAAATCGCTTTTTACAAAGGGCTGGCCAAGGATACCGAGGGAGCGTCGGGTATCGAGTACGCCATCGTCGCTGCCATGGTCGCGGTGGTGATTGCAGGTTTGGGTACGGATATAGGAGACAATGTTAAAGCGGTATTCGAAAAAATCAGGGACACCATGTGAGTGAATACGAGAAGGCACATCGGTAACTTGCTAATGCACGAGGCGGGTTCTAATGTCAGCGCTTAGTCTATTCCAGGTGTTGCCTATGAACGTTTCCGCACTGCCGCGCCAACAGCTTCTCTTGGTCGATGACGAAGAGGATGCGTTGCTTGAGCTGGCGGAATTGCTGGAGGGTGAAGGTTTCAATTGTTTCACCGCGACCTCGGTCAAGCTGGCGCTGCAGCACCTGACGCGCAATCCGGATATAGCGCTGGTCATCACCGACCTGCGCATGCCGGAGGAGAGCGGGATGTCGTTGATCAAGCGCTTGCGCGAGCACACGGCGCGCCAGCATTTGCCGGTGATCGTGATGTCCGGGCATGCCGACATGGAGGATGTCAGTGACATGCTGCGGTTGCAGGTTCTGGACCTGTTTCGCAAGCCGATCTATCACGTGCGGTTGCTGGAGACGCTCAATAACCTGTTCCCGCAGCCGCTGGGGGAGTTTGGCAGGCGCTAAGTAGCTTGGTAAACGCATTGCCCTGTAGGAGCTGCCGAAGGCTGCGATCTTTTGATCTTCCCGGGGGCAAAACAAGATCAAAAGATCGCAGCCTGCGGCAGCTCCTACAGGAGCGAGGTACATTCGCCAGGGTCAGGCAATCGGTCGCCAGTGACCAACCATGTGCTCCAGATCACCAGCCCCGACCAGTTGCAGATCCCCACTGGAACCTGCGGCGCTGGCCAGTAATGTCACCTCGCTGGGCAGGCGCACCGGCTTTTTGAATTGCACCACGATCTCGACGTTCGCGGCCGGCAGATGCTCGGCGAGGGCGGCCAGGGTGCGGGCCTTGTTCCATAAACCATGGGCAATCGCCGATGGAAAACCGAACATTTTGGCGCTGGCAGCACTCAGGTGAATCGGGTTGTAGTCGCCCGATACCTTGGCGTATTGCCGGCCGATGTCCGCGGGCGCTGTCCATTGGGCAACTTGCGTCAGTGCCAGCGTCGAGGCCAGCTCCTCCTCGACGGGCTCGCCTTCAAGCTTCACGCCCCGGCACAGCATCTGGCTTTGCGCCTCCCAGAGCGGTCCCAATTGATCATCCAGCGTCGTCACCAGATCGAAGGTCGCGCCCTTCGCATGGGGTTGCAGGTTCTCCACGCACACGCTGGCCCGCACCCGATGGACCCCGCCCATGGGCCGCAACACGCGGATGCGATTGCTCAGGTGAATCAGCCCCAGCAGCGGGAACGGAAAGTCCCGGGCGGTGAGCAATTGCATCTGCAAGGCGAATGCAAGGATGTGCGGGTAGGTGGGTGGCAGCAGGCTGTTGTCGGCGAAGCCGCAGACCTTGCGATAGGCCGCCAGGCGCTTTGGGTCGACATCGAGCCAGCAGCGCAAACCCGAATGGGGCAGGGTGGTGCCGGTGATTTTGCGCCGCGTCGCCGCCTGTACATACAGCCCCGGCAGGCTGGGTTCGCGGTTGAGTGTGTGCCAGTCGATGATCATGCCTAGGCCCCCAGAACGCTTTGCCCGCAGACACGCAATGCCTGGCCGGTGAATGCGCCCGTGCCCGGTTGCGCGAGCCAGGCCACTGCTTCGGCGACGTCTTGCGGCAGGCCACCCTGGCCCAGTGAGCTCATGCGTCGCCCGGCTTCGCGCAGGCCGAATGGAATGTGCGCGGTCATTTGCGTTTCGATGAAACCCGGGGCCACGGCATTGATGCTGATGCCCCGCCCATGCAACAGCGGCGCCCACGCCTGTGCCAGGCCAATCAGCCCGGCCTTGCTCGCCGCATAGTTGGATTGCCCGCGATTGCCCGCGATGCCGCTGATCGACGCCAGCAGGATCACCCGGCCATTGTCGCGCAGGGTGCCGCTATCGAGCAGGGCCTTGGTCAGCACTTGCGGGGCGTTGAGGTTGACGGCGAGCACTGCGTCCCAGAACTCCGGCGTCATGTTGGCCAGGGTTTTGTCCCGGGTGATGCCGGCGTTGTGCACCACGATGTCGATGCCGTCGGGCAACTGTTCCACCAACTCCGTCGCCGCATTCTCGGCGCAGATGTCCAGCGTGATACCACGCCCGCCGAGGCGTGCGGCGAGGGCGTCGAGATCGGTCCTGGCCGGGGGCACGTCGAGCAGGATGACTTCGGCACCGTCACGGGCCAGGGTTTCGGCGATGGCGGCGCCGATGCCACGCGCAGCGCCGGTGACCAGCGCCTTGCGCCCGGCCAGCGGCCGCGTCCAGTCCGTCACCTGGGTGTCGCAGGCCTGCAGGCCAATCACTTGCCCGGACACGAAGGCGCTTTTCGGTGAGAGGAAAAACCGTAGCGGTCCTTCCAGTTGATCCTCGGCACCCTCGCCAACGTGGATCAGCTGCAAAGTGCCACCGCTGCGCAGTTCCTTGGCCAGCGAGCGACTGAAACCTTCGAGGGCGCGCTGGGTGCTGGCGGCGAATGGGTCGCTCAAGGTCCGCGGGTCACGCCCCAGGATCACCAGGTGTGCACTGTGGTCGAGATTTTTCATCAGTGGCTGGAAGAATTCGCGCAGTTGCTTGAGCTGGTCGGTTTGCACAAGATCACTGGCATCGAATACCACCGCCTTTAGTTTCGGGCCGTGTCCGGGAATCCACGCGGCCGCCATCGAGGGATCGGTGCCGTAGGTGTAGATCGCGTCCGTCAGGCGGTTGGCGAAGGCGCTGACCTTTTCCGCCAATGGGCCGCCGCCAATCAGCAAAGCGCCTTCGACAGGGCGCAATCGGCCCGCTTGCCAGCGTTCCAGGCGTACTGGTGAAGGCAGGCCCATGGCACCGACCAGTCGATGGCCGATGGACGAATTGGCGAAGTCGATATAGCGGTCGGACATGGAACGCGCTCCAGCAGATGAGGTTCAAAGTGTGGACCATGAATGGCAATCAGTCGTTCGATTCACTGGAAAAGGCCTACGCTTGCGGGTAATGGCCTTCACAGAATAGGAAGCTTTTCATGACTCAGCTGCGTCGCGTCGCGATTATCGGCGGTAACCGGATACCCTTCGCTCGGTCCAACGGGCCGTACGCCACCGCCAGTAACCAGGCCATGCTCACGGCCACGCTCGAAGGCCTGATCGAACGCTACAACCTGCATGGCCTGCGCCTTGGCGAAGTGGTCACCGGGGCCGTCCTCAAGTTGCCGCGGGACATGGCCCTGACGCGTGAGTGCGTGCTTGGTTCGCGACTGTCGCCCGCTACTCCGGCCTACGACATCCAGCAAGCTTGTGGCACCGGACTTGAAGCGGCGCTGTTGGTGGCTAACAAAATTGCCTTGGGACAAATCGACAGCGCCATTGCCGGTGGCGTCGATACCACCTCGGACGCGCCGATCAGTGTCAGCGACGGGTTGCGCAAGATTCTGCTGCAAGCCTATCGGGCCAACACGACCATTGAAAAACTCAAGCCCTTCCTGCAGTTGCGCCCCTGGCACCTGATCCCGGAATTCCCGCGCAATGGCGAGCCGCGCACCGGAATGTCCATGGGCGAGCATTGCGAGTTGATGGCGCAGACCTGGAACATTCCTCGCGAAGAGCAGGATAAGCTGACGCTGCTGAGCCATCAGAATCTTGACGCGTCCTATGCCGAAGGTTGGCAAAATGATTTGATGACGCCGTTTCTTGGCCTCACTCGCGACAACAATTTGCGCCCTGACCTGACCCTCGAAAAACTCGCCTCACTCAAGCCCGTTTTCGAAAAAAGCGCAAAAGGCACCCTGACTCCCGGTAACTCCACGCCGCTGACCGATGGCGCCTCGCTAGTGCTGCTAGGCAGTGAGGAATGGGCGCAAGCACGTGGCTTGCCGATCCTGGCCTACCTGCGCGATGGCGAGACAGCGGCAGTGGATTTCGTCAATGGCGCCGAGGGCTTGTTGATGGCGCCGGTGTATGCCGTGCCAAGGTTGCTGGCGCGCAATGGCCTGACCTTGCAGGACTTCGATTACTACGAAATCCATGAAGCGTTCGCCGCGCAAGTGCTCTGCACCTTGAAGGCCTGGGAAGACCCCGAGTACTGCAAGACCCGCCTGGGCCTCGACGCGCCGCTGGGGGCCATCGACCGCAGCAAGCTCAATGTCAAAGGCAGTTCACTGGCGGCCGGGCACCCGTTTGCGGCCACGGGCGGTCGCATCCTCGCCAACCTGGCCAAGTTGCTTGATGCGGCGGGGAAGGGGCGTGGGCTTATCTCGATCTGCGCCGCAGGCGGCCAGGGGGTAACCGCCATCATCGAACGTTAACGATACCTGTAGGAGCCGGCTTGCTGGCGATGGCGATCCCTCGGACGCCATCGCCAGCAAGCCGGCTCCTACAGATAGGTTTAGTGTTGAATAGATCCGAGGCATGGCCTAACGTCGCCCCATCAGCCATCTCGCAACACAAGGCCGTTCAATGCCGACTAACGGACAGGTTTCCCTCGAACGCAGCATTCCACCGCTCATCACACTGCCACGTCCGCTGTATGCCCGGGTGGAGAGCCTCAATGCCGGGTCGTGGACGCCGTCCCATCGACACGACTGGGTGCAGTTTTCCTATGCCATCAGTGGTGTGCTCGGGGTGCACACCGCCGAGGGCAGTTTCTTCGCGCCGCCCCAGTGGGGAATCTGGATTCCGGCGGATCTCGATCATCAGGTCGTGACCTCAATGCGTGCCGAGATGCGCAGCCTGTATGTGCGCCGCGAAGATTGCGAGTGGGCGGACGGGCGTTGCCGGGTACTGGAAGTGACGCCGCTGGCCCGGGAGCTGATCAAGAGTTTTTGCCTGCTGCCAGTGGAATATCCACAGGGCGACAGCCCGCAAGCGCGGCTGGTGAGTGTATTGCTCGATCAGTTGGCGACATTGCCGGAAGTCGGGTTTTCCCTGCCGTTGCCCCGTCATGAAAGGTTGTTGGGCTTGTGCAACGAGCTGATCGAAAATCCCGAGCACAATGTGACCTTGCACGAATGGGCCGAGCGCCTGGGTACATCGGAGAAAACCCTGATGCGCCTGTTCCAGCGGGAAACCGGGTTGAGTTTCCGCGGTTGGCGCCAGCGCATGCGGCTGTTGTCGTCGTTAAGTCTGCTGGAGGAGGGCGACAGCGTGACCAACGCCGCGCTGGCCTGTGGGTATGACTCGACGTCAGCGTTTATTGCGGCGTTCAAGAGCCTGTTCGGATTTACCCCGGGAGAGCTGTTCCGACAGTGAGGGCCGCTTCGCGAGCAGGCTCGCTCCCACAAGGGCAGTGCAAAACCCTGTGGGAGCGAGCCTGCTCGCGAATGGTCGCGAAGCGGGCACCGGGATTTCAATCAGGTACGGAAGCGGCGCACCAACCCATCCAGCTCATTCGACAACCCGGCCAGGCTCTGGGAATCCAGGCGCGCCGAGTTCGCCAGTTCCGCCACCAATTGCGCATCGCCATGGATCTGGCTGATGTGCCGGTTGATGTCTTCGGCCACTTGATGCTGTTGTTCCGCCGCCGTGGCAATCTGGGTGTTCATGTCGCGGATCACATCCACCGACTCGCGGATCTGCCCGAAACTGTTGCGCGCTTCGCCGATGCGCGTCACCGATTGCTGGGACACCTCCAGGCTCGCATGCATCTGCTGGGTCACCTGGCTGGTGCGCTTGGCCAGGTTGCCCAGCAGCCCGTCGATTTCTGCGGTGGAGTCGGCCGTGCGCTTGGCCAGCGCGCGTACTTCGTCGGCTACTACCGCAAAACCACGACCCTGTTCACCGGCCCGCGCCGCTTCGATGGCCGCGTTCAGTGCCAGCAGGTTGGTTTGCTCGGCGATTGAGCGAATGGTCCCCAGGATCGACTGGATATCATTGCTGTCGCGTTCCAGCTGTTGCATCGACTGCGCCGACTGTTCGATTTCCTGGCTCAGGCGATCGACACTGCTGACGGCCGCGTCAATCTGTTGCTGGCCTTCGCGGGCCTGGCGCTGCCCGCTGTCGGCGGACTCGGCCGCCTGGCTGCAGGAGCGCGCCACTTCGTTGGCGGTGGCGACCATTTCATGGAATGCCGTGGACACCATGTCCACCGCTTCACGCTGGCGCCCAGCGGCTTCGGCCATGTCGCTGGAGACCTGGGTCGAGCTCTTGGAGGTGGCCAGGATGCTGGTCGCGGCTCCACCGATGCTCTGGATCAGGTTGCGAATCGCGGTCAGGAACTGGTTGAACCAGTTGGCCAGTTGCGCGGTTTCGTCGCTGCCGCGGATTTGCAGGCTCTTGGTCAGGTCGCCTTCGCCCTGGGCGATGCCTTCCAGACCGTCGGCCACGCTGCGGATCGGTCGCACGATGACGCTGGCGAAACTCGCGCCGACAACGGCAAAAATCACAGCCAGTACCGCGGCGATGATGGCGATCAACCAGGTCAGTTGGGTGGCGGTGCTCATCACATCGCTCTGCTTGATCAAGCCGATGAAGGTCCAGCCCAACTGCTCGGACGGCCAGACGTTGGCCATGTAGCGCTCGCCATTGAGTTCAACCTCGACCAGGCCTTTGCCGGCCTTGGCCAGTTGCGCGTAGCCCTCGCCGAGGCTGCCCAGGGCTTTGAAGTTATGTTCCGGTTGTTTCGGGTCGACCAGCACGGTGCCGGAATTTTCCAGCAGCATCAGGTAGCCGGTCTCGCCGAGCTTGATCTGCTTGACCAGTTCGGTGAGCTGTTTGAGCGACACGTCGATGCTGACGACGCCACCGTTGGTGCCCAGCTTGTTGTCGATGGTGCGCACGGTGCTGACGTAGGACGTATCGTTTTCGGCCCAGTAATAGGCTTCGGTACGGAATGGCTTGCCCGGTTTGGCCTGGGCGGCCTTGTACCAGGGGCGCTGGCGCGGGTCGTAGTTGGCCAGTTTGGCATCGTCCGGCCACGACACGTAACCACCGGCCGCGGTGCCGAGGATGGCGTAGGCGTATGACGGATGGGCGTTGCCCAGGTCCTGCAGGAAGCCGAAGACTTTTTTGTCCATTTCCCCTTGGGGAATGCTGGCGGCGTTGGCGTTCATGTAGGTCTTGAGGCTGTCGTCGGAGTTCGTGATCAGCGGTTGCCTGGCCAGGTATTCGACGTTCTGGCTGATGCCGTCGAAAAACAGTTGCATCGCATTGCTGACCTGACGGATTTCGCGACCGCTGTTGTCGACGAATTCGTCCTTGGCATCGCTGCGCAAGTTCAGCACGACGAGGGTGGCGACCAGCACCACCGGCAAGCAGGCGATGATTGCAAACGCCCAGGTCAGTTTCTGTTTGATGTTCATCCGCGCTCCAGATTTTCTTGTAGGCCCACGCAGTGCAGATGACTCGCGGTTTTTTGGCAGCCGTAAACGTAATGGATCCCTGTTCCCTGAATGCGGCATCGTTATTGTTGTAAAAACGATTGTCGGACAAATCACTTTGTCACTTAGGACTTCGGCTGTTGCCTGCGGAAATTGAGGGCTGTTTTGAAAAATGACACGAACGGTACGTCGGCACCCCCTCCCCCGAATGGATGGATTGCCGTATAACGAAGGACTTTCGCGTGTTTGGTAATAAAGGACCCACAATAAAAGCTGATGAAGACTCCAAAACGCATTGAACCCCTGATCGAGGACGGTCTGGTCGACGAGGTGCTGCGCCCACTCATGAGTGGTAAAGAAGCAGCTGTTTATGTGGTGCGCTGCGGCAACCAGTTACGTTGCGCGAAAGTCTACAAGGAGGCGAATAAACGCAGTTTTCGTCAGGCGGCCGAGTATCAGGAAGGCCGCAAGGTGCGCAACAGCCGACAGGCCCGGGCCATGGCCAAGGGCTCCAAGTTCGGTCGCAAGGAAACCGAAGACGCTTGGCAGAACGCCGAAGTGGCGGCGCTGTTTCGCCTGGCCAATGCCGGTGTGCGGGTACCCAAGCCCTATGACTTCCTTGAGGGCGTGCTGCTCATGGAACTGGTGGCCGACGAGTATGGCGATGCGGCACCGCGCCTGAACGACGTGGTGCTGGAGCCGGATCAGGCGCGCGAGTATCACGCGTTCCTGATTTCGCAGATCGTGCTGATGCTGTGTACCGGCCTGGTGCACGGTGACCTGTCCGAGTTCAACGTGCTGTTGACCCCGACCGGCCCGGTGATCATCGACTTGCCGCAAGCGGTTGACGCGGCGGGCAACAACCACGCGTTCAGCATGCTGGAGCGGGACGTGGGCAACATGGCGTCCTATTTCGGACGGTTTGCGCCAGAGTTGAAAAAGACTCGGTACGCCAAGGAAATGTGGGCTTTGTACGAGGCGGGCACTTTGCACCCGGCCAGCGTCCTGACTGGCGAATTCGACGAGCCGGAAGAGCTGGCCGACGTCGGCGGCATCATGCGCGAGATCGAGGCCGCGCGCCTGGATGAAGAGCGCAAGCAAGCGGCGCGTGCCGCAGACGACACGCCACCGGGCAAAACCGAAGAGCCGCCTCCGCCCTGGATGCAGTGATCGGTTTTTTGTAGGTGCACATGATCGTTCCCACGCTCTGCGTGGGAATGCCGCCAGGGACGCTCCGCGTTCCGCTTCTGAATGTGACGCAGAGCGTCACGGGATGCATTCCCACGCAGAGCGTGGGAACGATCGTGGGCGATACGGTGTGTCACAGGCGCTTAAATATTCGACGGTTCTGCACAACACCCCGACTCCAGGCTCTTGAGAATCGGACAATCCGGCCGATGATCGCCCTGACAATGCTCGACCAGATCCTGCAACGTATCGCGCAGCTGCCCCAACTCGCGGATTTTCTGGTTCAACTCGTCGATATGCTGGCGGGCCAGGGCCTTCACATCGGCACTGGCCCGCTGGCGATCCTGCCAGAGGGTCAGCAGCTTGCCGACTTCTTCCAGGGAAAACCCCAGGTCCCGAGAGCGCTTGATGAACGCCAGCGTATGCAGGTCGTCGTCGCTGTAGACCCGATAACCGCTGTCGGTGCGATGCGCCGCCTTGAGCAAGCCAATGGACTCGTAGTAACGGATCATCTTTGCGCTCAGGCCGCTATGGCGGGCCGCTTGGCCGATGTTCATCGCTTGTCCTCCAGATCCTCGGGTTTCCAGGTTTTCAACAGTAGCGCATTGCTCACCACGCTCACACTCGACAACGCCATTGCCGCACCGGCGAGTACTGGGTTGAGGAATCCGAAGGCCGCCAGCGGAATGCCGATCAGGTTATAGACAAAGGCCCAGAACAGATTCTGGCGGATCTTCGCGTAGGTCTTGCGGCTGATTTCCAGCGCCGCGGGCACCAATCGCGGATCGCCGCGCATCAGGGTGATCCCGGCGGCGTGCATGGCCACGTCGGTACCGCCTCCCATGGCAATGCCGATATCCGCCGCGGCCAATGCCGGCGCATCGTTGATGCCGTCGCCAACCATCGCCACCACACCGGTTTTCTTCAGCATGGCGACTTCGGCGGCTTTGTCTGCCGGCAGCACTTCGGCGTGTACATTCGTGATGCCCAGTGCATCGGCGACCACTTTGGCGCTGCCTCGGTTGTCGCCGGTCAGCAAGTGGCTGCTGATATGGCGTGCGCTGAGTTGTTGCACGGCTTGCAGCGCGCCAGGCTTGAGCATGTCACCGAAAGCGAACAATCCCAGTACTCGCGGTGCCGGGCTTTGCTCGATCAGCCAGGACAGGGTCCGGCCTTCGGCTTCCCAGGCAGTTGCCGAATCGGCCAATTCACCTGCGCGCAATCCGCTTTCTTCCAATAGACGTCGATTACCCAGTGCCAGCCTACGGCCCTCAAGACTGCCGGCAATGCCGCGCCCTGTCAGGGACTGACTGTCGCTGACATCGGCCACGATCAGACCGCGTTGTGCGCACTCATCCAGCACAGCCTTGGCCAGCGGATGCTCACTGCCACGTTGCAAGGCGCCGGCCAGTTGCAGCAGGGCGGTTTCGTCACCGTCGATGGCGCTCAAGTGGGCGATGCGCGGGGTGCCAGAGGTCAGGGTTCCGGTTTTGTCGAACACCACTGCACTGACTTCATGGGCACGTTCCAGCGCTTCGGCGTCCTTGATCAGAATCCCATGCCGCGCCGCCACCCCGGTGCCGGCCATGATCGCCGTCGGCGTGGCCAAGCCCAGGGCACAAGGGCAGGCGATTACCAGCACCGCCACGGCATTGATCAGCGCGGTTTCCAGTGGCGCGCCGTACAGCCACCAGCCAATCAGGGTAGCGAGTGCCAGCAGCAGCACAACCGGCACGAAGATCTGGCTGACTTTATCCACCAATTTCTGGATCGGGGCCTTGGCCGCCTGAGCGTCCTCAACCAGTCGAATGATGCGAGCCAGCACCGTTTCCGCGCCAAGTGCCTGAGTGCGTACCAGCAGGCGACCTTCACCATTGATCGCGCCGCCCGTGACCTTGTCACCCGGTTGCTTGGGCACCGGCAGGCTTTCGCCGCTGATCAGCGCTTCGTCGGCATGGCTCTGGCCGTCGACCACTTCACCGTCCACCGGAAAGCGTTCGCCGGGTTTGACCAGTACCAGGTCATTGAGGCGCAAGGCGCTGATGGCGACTTCCTGCTCACGGCCGTCGACGACCTGGATCGCCCGCTCCGGGCGAAGCGCTTCCAGGGCGCGAATGGCGCTGGCAGTCTGGCGTTTGGCGCGGCTTTCCAGGTACTTGCCCAACAACACCAGGGCAATCACTACAGCCGAGGCTTCGAAATACAGGTGCGGCATGCGCCCGGCGGCGGTGGCCCATTCGTACACGCTCAAGCCATAACCGGCACTGGTGCCCAGCGCGACCAGCAGATCCATGTTGCCAGCGCCGGCACGCACGGCTTTCCAGGCGGCTACATAAAACCGTGCGCCAAAGATGAATTGCACCGGCGTGGCCAAGGCGAACTGCGCCCAGGCCGGAAGCATCCAGTGCACGCCGAACGGTTGCAGCAACATCGGCAAAACCAGGGGCAAGGCGAGGGCGATGGCTGCGATCAAGGCCCAGCGCTCGCGGTACAGTCGGGTTTGCTGCGTGTCGATATGTGGCTGATCGTCTTGCCAGACGCTGGCGACGTAACCGGCCTTGGTCACGGCACCGATCAGGGCTTGCGGATCGACTTGCCCGAACAGTTCCACATGAGCGCGTTCATTGGCCAGGTTAACGCTGACGCTCTTGACCCCCGCCACCTTGCTCAGTGCCCGTTCGACCCGGCCGACACAGGAGGCGCAGGTCATGCCGTCGATGCTCAATTCAAGGCGCTGCTGCGGCACGCTATAACCGGCTTTTTGCACGGCCTCCATCAAGGCCGGGAGACTGTCGACCGGCGCTTGAACCCGGGCCTGCTCGGTGGCCAGGTTGACGCTGACGGCACTGGCGCCGACGACTTTGCTCAAGGCGCGCTCGACACGCCCGGCGCAGCTGGCACAGGTCATGCCGGCAATTGGCAGATCGAAAGTAATGGATTCGGACATCGGTCACGCTCCCTGTAGTAGTTGCCTACAGGATCAACCTTGCCATGCTGGCAAGGTCAAGCACCAAGATCAAAGTGCGATATCAACCTTGTAGGAGCGAGCCTGCTCGCGATGAACCCGAGAGCGCCGCGGGGTGTCAGGTTTCCAGCGTTATCGTTGACGACCTTCGTCGGAACGCCGCCCGGAGCATGCTCGCTCCTACAGGGGGATGTTTCAGTATCCGAGGCCTGCGCGCTTGAGATACATCCCATCCTGTGTCATCGCAATCCGGTATTTCAACATATCACCGGCCCTGAGCTGGATGTCTTGCGAACCCGGCGCCAACATGCCCGGGTTACACCCCGGCGCCTGGCCCGGCAGCAACTTCAAGCGCAGCGACACATTGCCCGGTGGCAAGTTGAACGAGGTGCTCTGCTCCTGGAACAGCCGCGCCGCCAGCTGGTCCTGGATGTACACGCCGATTTCGCAGCTGGTTGCGACTTCCAGGCGCTCGCGGGAAATGATCAGCACGCCATAATCCTCACCGGCGGCATTGACCGGGGCTGTGGCGGTGAAAAGGCTGAGCAGGCCTAACAGGCTGAAAGCTGACCAGCGCATGGCTGAATCTCCTGGGATCAAGTCGTAGATGCACGCAGCTTGGACGAGCGCGAAGCCGATTGCCAGCCCGGCAGGTCACTTCGGAACTTGACCTTGCCATGGGGGCAAGCTCGAGACTGTAGCTCACCTCATTCAAACACCTCAGTAAAGGAGTCATCCATGCAAGTGTTTAACGTTGAAGGCATGTCCTGCGGTCACTGCGTCAAGGCGATCACCCAGGCTGTGCAGGCCAAGGACCCGGCCGCGAGTGTGCGGGTCGACCTGGCGGCCAGGGAAGTCGGCGTCGAGAGTGCATTGAGCGCCGAGCAAGTGATCGAGCTCATCAGTGAAGAAGGCTACCGCGTGAAGCTGGCCTGAATTTTTTAATAGTTAGCGAGCTAACTTAATGTTCAAGGCGTCCATGCGCGGCTAGACTGTCGGGCTGCCGACTTCTGTCCCATTGGATGCCTGATGAATTTTCGCACAATCCTGATTCTTGGCGCCTTGAGCGCTTTCGGTCCTCTGGCGATCGATTTTTATCTGCCGGCGTTCCCGGCAATGGCGCTCGCCTTCGGCACCGACGAAAAACACGTTCAGCTGACATTGGCCGCCTATTTCCTCGGCTTGTCCATTGGTCAGCTGGCTTACGGCCCGGTGGCTGATCGGTTCGGGCGACGCATGCCGTTGCTGATTGGGGTCGGGCTGTTTACCGCCGCTTCGTTGGCGTGCGCGTATGCACCGAGCCTGGAGTGGCTGATCGGTGCGCGGTTCATCCAGGCACTGGGTGGTTGCGCAGGGATGGTGATCTCGAGGGCTGTGGTCAGCGACAAATGCGATGCGGTGGGCTCGGCAAAAGTCTTTTCGCAATTGATGCTGGTGATGGGGTTGGCGCCGATTCTTGCACCGATGCTCGGCGGTTTGCTGGTCAACACCACTGGCTGGCAGTCGATCTTCCTCGCGCTGACTGGTTTCAGTGCCCTGGCAGGGCTGGCCGTGGCACTGGGCCTGCCAGAAAGCATGCCCGCCCATTTGCCACGCCAACCCTTGGCGGGGGCGTTGCGCCAGTACGCACGTTTGCTCAAGGACCCGGTATACCTCGGCCATGCCCTGACGGGCGGTATCGCCATCGCCGGCATGTTCTCCTACATCGCCGGGTCGCCGTTCATCTTCATCAAGCTCTATGGCGTTCCGGCTGAACATTTTGGCTGGTTCTTCGGTGCCAACGCGGCGGGGTTCATCCTCGTGGCCCAAGTCAACGCGCGACTGTTGGCCAAGCGTGGTCCGGCGTTCCTGCTGACACGCACAGTGTGGATCTACCTCGGAGCCGGCTTGGCGTTGCTCGCCGTCAGTGCGCTGCACACCGCACAGCTTTGGCCGCTGCTGATTCCATTATTCGTCTGTATCGCCAGCCTCGGTTGCATTCTTCCCAATGCCTCGGCCTGCGCGATGAACGGCCAGGGTGCCCGCGCCGGCAGTGCTTCGGCCATGCTCGGGTGCCTGCAATTCAGTGTCGCAGCAGGCGCTGCGGCGCTGGTCGGTGTGTTGCACGACGGCACCGCCATGCCGATGGCCATGGTCATCAGCCTGTGCGGGATTCTGGTGGTGAGCGCGGCGCTGCTCACCCGACGTATACAAAATGCCCGGGCGTTGGTGCAAGTCCAGGTTTGAGGACTGACTCAGCCAACAGCGCGCTGTTGGCGGTCGGGTATCTGGTGCGGGGCGTGTAGGCGCGCTTCAAGGGTATTGGTGAAGGCGCGGGCTTCGGCTTCGCTGCGGAAGGTGACGGCATGTTGATCCAGGCGAACCTGCCACTGGGACTTTGCCAATTCTTTTATCAGGATCTTCATTACTGACCTCCTCAAGTAAAAGATTTCTCGCAGAGGCTTCGATTGTAGTCCTGAATACGAGCGCGATTGTGACAAGGCTCAACTCTCGGACTGACGGTTTGTAACAAAAAACATCGCAGTCCGAGAGCAGCCTTCGGCAGCTCCTGCAGTCGCTTAAAACCCTTCCAGCACAATCTTGCCCTTGGATTTTCCGCTTTCCAGCAGTGCATGGGCACGCCGCAGGTTCGCCGCGTTGATGATGCCGAAATGTTCGCCAACCGTGGTTTTCAGAGTGCCGGCGTCGATCAGCTCGGCTACCCGGTTGAGCAATTTGTGCTGTTCAATCATGTCCGCGGTTTCGAACAGTGAGCGGGTGTACATGAACTCCCAGTGCAGTGACAGGCTCTTGCGCTTGAGCTTGGTCACGTCGAGGCTTTTCGGGTCGTCGATCAGTGCCAGCTTGCCTTGTGGTGCCAACGCCTCGACCAGTTGATCCAGGTGATGATCGGTTTGGGTCAGGCTGGCGACATGGGTCACCTGATCGATGCCGGCCTGTTTGAGGGCCTGTGCCAGTGGCTGGCTGTGATCGATCACCTGATCGGCTCCCAGCGCTTTCACCCAGCTTTGGGTCTGCGGGCGCGAAGCGGTACCGATCACATTCAGGCCCGTGAGCTGTTTGGCCAGTTGCGTGAGGATCGAACCGACGCCGCCGGCCGCACCGACGATCAACAGGCTCTGGCCTTCAACGGTCTTGCCTTCGTGCACCTGCAGGCGCTCGAACAGCAACTCCCACGCGGTAATGGCCGTCAACGGCAGGGCGGCGGCCTCGGCGAAACCCAGGGTGTTCGGCATATGGCCGACGATTCGTTCATCCACCACGTGCAGCTCGCTGTTACCGCCGGCACGGGCGATGGAGCCGGCGTAGAAGACCTTGTCGCCGGCCTTGAACAATGTCACTTCGCTGCCGACCGACTTGACCACGCCGGCCACGTCCCACCCCAGCACTTTAGCCGCGCCGGCTTCAGGCTGGACGTTCTGCCGGACCTTGGTGTCCACCGGGTTCACCGAGATGGCCTTGACCTCCACCAGCAGGTCGCGGGGGCCAGCGACTGGCTCCGGCAGTTCGATGTCTTGCAGGGCGTTTTCATCGCTGATCGGCAACGAGGCGTAGTAGGCAACGGCTTTCATTGGAAGGCTCCCAAATAACTATCTGAATTAAGATTCGATGGGATGGATGATTGGCTATTTCTAAGGAAGATAAAACCCGCTAAAAGAGCAGTCTCTTTCAATGTTTTTTTGATAATGAAGGCTCACATGCTGCGGTTCGATGATTTGCAGTTGTTCGTCCGTGCGGCGGACCTGGGCAGCCTGTCCGCGGCCGCACGGGGCATGGACATGTCGGCAGCAGTGGCGAGCGCGGCGTTGAAGCGCATCGAACAGCAACTGGGCGCCCGCCTGCTGGCCCGCTCGACCCGCAGCCTGCGCCTGACCGCAGAAGGCGAAGGTTTTCTGGAGTACGCTCGGGCGGCCTTGAGTCATCTCGACGAAGGCCGGCGTCTGTTGGCCAGCGGACAGGATCAGGTCAGCGGCGTCTTGCAGCTGTCCGCGCCTTCGGACTTTGGGCGCAACCTGCTGCTGCCCTGGCTGGATGAGTTTCAGCGCGAGCACCCGAAGCTAACCGTGCGCTTGCTGCTGGGCGACCGCATCGCCGATCTGTTCCGCCAGCCAGTGGACATCGCCCTGCGCTACGGCGAGCCGGAAGATTCCAGCCTGGTGGCGCTACCCATCGCCCCACACAATCGTCGAGTGCTGTGTGCCGCGCCCGAATACCTCGCCCGGCGTGGCGAGCCACGCCAACTGGAGCAACTGGCCCAGCACAATTGCCTGCTGTTCATGCTGGGCAGCCGGGTTCACGATCACTGGAGTTTTCATGACGGCAAGCGCGAGGTCGGCCTGACCGTCGGTGGCGATCGTTTCAGTGACGATGCCGATGTCGTGCGCCTGTGGGCGCTGGCAGGGGCCGGGATCGCTTACAAATCCTGGCTTGATGTGGCCAACGATGTGTTAGCGGGGCGCTTGAAAGTGCTGATGCCGGAACTGCTCTGTGAGCGCGCACCGCTGAATCTGTTGTGCGCCCATCGCGCACAGTTGAGTAAGCCGGTGAACCTTTTGCGGGAAATGCTTGCCAGCCGATGCGCCCATTTGAGTAGTCATTTTCCGGGATTATCGGGTTTCGATCATTAGTCTCAGGCAAAAAGCGAAATTTCCCTCAGGAACTATCAGCATCGGCGGTTTGCGGGGGGCAGGATCTGGCGGCCAACCGGCCTATACTGATGCTTGCCTGGTGAACGCACCACCGATCGCAAGGGCGAGCCCGGTTTATGGCAGTTTCCACGTTTGGCCGACAGCACATGACGGGTCAAGATATCTCTGAGCAGCAGGACGATACGATTCAACAGGGAGTGAATACATGGAACATGCACCTTGCATCAGCCAGATAGCCACGTTGCTGGCTGACCCGAAGCGCAGCGCAATGATGTGGGCCTTGATGGACGGATCGGCTCGACATACTGAAGAATTGGCATTGATGGCCGGGCTGTCACCGTCTTCGGCGAGTGCGCACCTGGCGCGGTTGTCCGCCGGAGGCCTGTTGAAAGTAGAAACCCGTGGGCGAAAGCGCTTCTTCCGCCTGACAGCACCCGAAATCGGTGCCGCGATCGAAGCCCTGGCCAGCGCCACGCTGGCCAGCACACCGCAGGATATCCCGGACATATTCAAACGCGCCGCCCCCTTGGCCAAACCTCAGCCGAGGGGTTCATCGCTGTTGCGTGCGCGGCTGTGTGAGGACCACTTGGGTGGCACCCTGGCCGCCGATCTGTACCAGCGCCTGCTGGAGGCCGGCTGGATCGAGCAGTTCGACCAGCGGGTCACGATCACCCTCAAGGGCTCGACGCAGCTGGCGTCACGCGGTGTCTTCATTCAGGCGCTGGCCCATCGCAACGGCAAGGTTGCCTGTGCGTGTCCCGACTGGAGCGAAAGACGGCCGCACCTGGGCGGTGCCTTGGGTGCGGCGTTGCTGCAGCTGTTCATGCAGTCCGGTTGGCTGAACTTGCCCGTGGATTCTCGTGCCCTGCAGCTTACCGCCGCCGGGCAGAAAGAAATTCACCGTTTCGCCAGGCAGACCGAGCTGGAAATGGCCTTGTAGGAGACCCGGTAGATATCAGGGTTTGACCAACCGGGCATCCAGGCTGTTCTGCGCCAGGCGTTTGGCCTGGTCCTGGGTCATGCCCAGGTCGGTATACAGGGCATGGAAGTTTTCGGTGACGTAACCGCCGAAGTACGCCGGGTCATCGGAGTTCACGGTCACTTTCACGCCACGCTCGAGCATGTCGAGAATATTGTGCTGCGACATGTGATCAAACACACAGAGCTTGGTGTTGGACAGTGGGCACACGGTCAGCGGGATCTGCTCATCGATGATGCGCTGCATCAAGCGCTCGTCTTCGATGGCGCGCACGCCATGGTCGATGCGCTGGATTTTCAACAGGTCGAGGGCTTCCCAGATGTACTCGGGTGGGCCTTCTTCACCGGCGTGGGCGACCGTCAGGAAACCTTCGCCACGGGCGCGGTCGAACACGCGTTGAAATTTGCTCGGTGGGTGCCCCATCTCGGAGCTGTCCAGGCCCACGGCGACAAACGCATCGCGGAACGGCAGCGCCTGGTCGAGGGTCTTCTGCGCCTGCTCTTCGCTCAAATGGCGCAGGAAGCTCAAAATCAAACCGCTGGTGATTCCCAGTTGTTGCTCACCGTCCTTCAACGCTGCGGCGATGCCATTGAGCACCACTTCGAATGGAATGCCACGGTCGGTGTGGGTCTGCGGGTCGAAGAACGGTTCGGTGTGAATCACGTTCTGCGCCTTGCAGCGCAAGAGATAGGCCCAGGTCAGGTCGTAGAAATCCTGGGAAGTGCGCAGCACGTCGGCACCCTGGTAGTACAGGTCGAGGAATTCTTGCAGGTTATTGAAGGCGTAGGCCTTGCGCAGGGTTTCGACATCGCTCCACGGCAGGGCGATCTTGTTGCGTTCGGCCAGGGCAAACAGCAGTTCGGGTTCCAGCGAACCTTCCAGGTGCAGGTGCAGTTCGGCCTTGGGCAGGGCGTTCAGCCAGTCGTACATAATTCTGTTCTCATCAGGTGCAATGGCGCCATTCTACAGATGCTCGTCGCAACAATTGATAAAACCTGACCAGGCGGTTCATTCCACCGCCTCCTGTTCCCGTCGATAAGCGTAGGTATCGGCGAAACGTGAGAGTAGGAACTGGGCGCAAGTGGTGGCCGGGTATTTCGCCGCCTGCTGTTCATCCTGGCATCCGGGCAGGCATTCGATGCGGGTATCGGGGTGTGGCTCGGCAAAGAATGGCATCGAGTAACGATCCACGCCCAATGGGCTGATCACCCTGTGCGGCGTTGACAGGTAACGGTCGTTGCTCCAGCGCGCCATCATGTCACCGAGATTGACCACGAACGTCCCTTCGATCGGCGGGGCATCGATCCATTCGCCTTTTACGTTCCTGACTTGCAAGCCACCGGCGGCATCCTGGTAGAGCAGGGTGATACAGCCGTAATCGGTGTGAGCGCCGGCGCCTTGTTGCTCCCGGGAAGTGGCGGTGTGTCGCGGCGGGTAGTGAATCATGCGCAATACGCTGACCGGTTCACGAAAGCGCGTGTCGAAAAAATCCCGCTTGATGCCGAGCGCCAACGTCATTGCCCGCAACAAGGTTTGCGCAAGTGCCTGCATGTCGACGTAGTGTTGCTCCATCAGCGTCTCCCAACCTGGCATTGATGGATGGCGGTTGGGGCCGCGCAACGGTTTTTCCGCCAGCACATCGGGATGGTCGAGCGGCAGGTGCAGGCCCATGTCGAAAGTTTCTTTCAGGTCGCTGGGTTTACTCGGGTCCAGTTGTTCGGTGGCAATAGCGCCATAGCCGCGATGGTGGCGGGTCTGGGTGATGTCGATCTTGAGCTTCTCGGCAGTTGGCAGGGCGAAGAAACGCTTGGCGCTGTCGAGCACGGCGTCGATGCGCGCGGCGCTGATCGGGTGACCCTTGATGTAGAAAAAGCCCCATTCGCGGCAGGCGTGGTCGATTTGCTTTGCCACGGTTGCCCAGGCGCTTTGGTCGTCGGTGTAGAGCGGGTCGATGTCGATGATGGGAAGACTGTTCATACACAATCCTGAGAGCGTTGAAAATCCCTGTAGGAGCTGCCGCAGGCTGCGATCTTTTGATCTTGATCTGATAAAAATCAAAAG